>NZ_JAKEUW010000054.1:0-38825 GCF_022398115.1 Vibrio sp. Isolate22
TACTTTGCACATCCATACAGTTCATGGGAGCGTGGAGCAAACGAGAATGCTAACGGTCTGCTTCGTCAATATGTACCGAAAGGTTCTGATTTACGTGAAGTTAGTGAGGACGTGATATCTCTCGCCATGGCAAGAATAAATTACAGGCCAAAGAAGTGTTTAGGCTTTAAACAGCCAGCCGTGATATTCAAAGAAATGTGCATGGCTGCTTAAATGGGGAAGTGTCGCACTTCGGACTTGAATTCGGGAATCAACGAGGTTAATTACCTTGCCTATCTGTATCAAAACCGCCCAGACAGTGAATAACGTTCCGGTTGATAATTAAGATATGGATAAAGCATTAAGCCCCTACTGCATGGGTTTACTTATTAACGAATACTTCGTTTTCACAAGAATATTGTCGTGCACATGCCTTTGATGTAACAGCACATTTATTAAACAAATCTAAGTTTATGATCAAATATTCATCGGTGGCGGCCGCATAAATAGCAGAGAGTAAAGAAAGGAATATATAGCGCACTTAATGTGCCAAGCACTATTACAGCAGCTAGCGCAAACAACACATTTGCGCTAGCTGACAAGCCTAGTTATGGCTCACTGTATAAGGTTAATTGAAAGCTATTGCGTCAAATCAGCCTTAATCTGATCAACTTGATTCGCCAGAGAAGTATCTTGGAAATATTCACTGTGTGTTTTTCCTAAGTACAGCTTCTTGTTTGTAACTCGTTGATCCAACTTATCTTTAATAACAGTACCTTGTACTAACTTGTTGTTTAGCTCGTTGGCAATAGTAGAGCTGTCTGATACTTTGTTTCCTTTCGTATCATAATAACGAACTTTGCCAATATTCTTATCAAATGGATCACAGTAGGCTATGCCTAAATCACCACTTTCAATAATGTTGTTGTATTGGGCTTTGGTGATTGGTGCCTCTTTATTTGATGCGAATTGGCTACCTCGAACACACCAATTAATTCGGGTACCTACATCTGGGAAATACGCCGAAATTAAGTTAACGGCATAATATAAATCAGGGTCTGACAGATTTCGTTTTGCATAGATATCAATCACCTTACCGCCAACCACTTGGTACTCAACGTCCCCATTGTCATAAGACTCTAAAAAGTAGCTGTTTCTAAACATCTCGCTGAAGCTGACATTATCAACAGAGCGCCCGCTATCAGATTTGAAGCTCTTCAGTTGCTGCTTATGCTTGACGTTGCCTGTGATAATGTTGGTCACTAAACCAATCACCGTGTTTTTCGCAGTATCACTTTGCCAGGCTGTATAGTTGCTTATGTTTTGTTGAGGTGTCTTTGTTACAGCATCAGCTTTAACACTGTACTTATAACGAAGCTCAGTAATGTCGTCGCCAACCTTAGTTTCCTTAGCATCTGGTTTGTAACGGCGAGCTTCGCAATCTTGAAAATTTGCGTCATAGTAGAAATAACTGATCCAATCTTTTGCCTCAATCATCTCTTTACTGTGAGCAGAGTAATCGACGATTCCGTTTGCACCATAAACACCATAGAAACCTTTGAGATCTTTTTGTTCCTTAGCAGTTAGTCCCTTGTTGAACTCATCATTCCAACCAAGACTGTAAATGTTAAACAAGTTCAGAGTCTTTTCGCACTGTTTGATATCGGTGCTACCAATAGTGTTAGCCGAATACATGGCAGGGCTGCTAGCGAATTTCTTTGCTGCATCCTCTTTTGGATCAGCCACGCTACCTTTTGCTGGAGTGACCGACATTTGAGGCACCACTGTTTGTTTCTTTTGAGCCGGTGGCGCTGAACCGCCGCCGCCACCTCCGCATGCAGTAAGTGTGGCAACTAACGCTGATATGATTGAGATTTGGAACTTCAAGGTTTTCCTCGATAAGTTAAGCAAGTGGTAAATAAATCATCACCGAATTACCGAGAGAAAACTAAACGCTTATATAACCAAATTAAAACCTTAAAAGAATCAGGTCTAGAACCAAGCTAAAATCAATTAAATTTAGACAACTAAAACAATACATTAGATATAAAAATGATAACCTCCATACTGTTAATCGAAGGAATTAACTAGCCCTATTACAACAAACGGTTCTTATACTGCTCGGGAGTTTGACCTGAATACTTCTTGAACATACTGATGAAAGGACTGGCTTGGTTGTAGCCTAACGTAAGCGCAACTTCTTTAACCGATTGCCCATTTCTGAGCAGATCCATTGAGTATAAATAACGAACACGCAGTCGCCATTCAGTAAAACTCATGCCTAATTCACTTTGGCAATGACGCGACAAAGTGCGCTCGGTAGCATGGACTTTCTCCGCCCAATCTTTCAACGAAACTTCATCTGTAGGGTTCTCTTCTATCGCCGCTAAAATAGGCGCAAGGTATTTGTTGTCGGTTGAAGGTAAGAAATGATGTTCAACTTGACGCTCTGCGAGTTGATCCAATAAGACCTGGACCAGTCTCTTATCTGGTTCGGTTTGTGCAACGTTAATGTCACGCTGACGAAAGTCATCAATGATCGAAGAGACTATCGGCGTGATCTTAATAAGGCTGGTCTTTTCTGGAAGGTGCTGAGTTAACTCTGGGGCGATATTCAGTGAGCAGTAATCAAGTGGTTTACGGTTATAACTGCAGTGCCTAACCCCTGCTGGCACCCAAATTGCGAGATGTGGCGGCGCCAAGAAACGAGTTCCCTCAGCCTCCATTTCAAGAATCCCACCACTGATCAACTGAACCTGTCCCCAAGGGTGACTGTGGACACGCGTTTCAGTATTCGATAAGAACGCTTCAAAATTCATAAATACGTTGGATGGTGCCTTATCAATTGATAAGGATGGGTGAAGGTTTCTTGGGTGTTTTTTCAAACTTGTCTTCCTATCGCGCCTGATGTCTTTTTAAAGATATCTGTAAGTATAACGACCTGTCAAACTAGCCGCATCAACTCATTTTGCGATGGAATTCACATGCATTATCTTTTACCTTTTTTCACAGTCTGTATCTGGGGTGCCAATGCGATAGTCAACAAGCTCGCTGCAAGCACCATCGAACCAAGCGCGATGAGTTTTTACCGTTGGTTTATTGCGATGTTAATTCTGACTCCTTTTTGCATTCGCTCGGTTATCAAACAATGGCCAATCATTAAACCTAACTTATCAAAGCTGGCTTTCCTTGGCTTTCTAGGCATGGTGTTGAACCAATCTTTAGGTTACTACGCAGGCTTAACCACTTCCGCTTCGAACATGGCTTTGATTACATCATTAGTGCCATTGATCAGCGTATTCCTTAGCGTGCCACTACTTAACAAGTCAATTTCAAGTTTGAGTATTGTGGGCGGTGTGTTGTCTCTGTCAGGCTTAGCATTAATGCTTGGTAAAGGCGATCCCCTATTCTTCATCCATCAAGAGTTAACGCAAGGCGATGGCTACATGTTAATCGCAGCTTGTGTGTATGCTTCATACTGCGTGTTGCTAAAACGCTGGAAAATGCCGATCAGCAATTGGGTAGTCATCTACATGCAAGGGATATTCGCGGTCGCGATGTTGGCTCCACTTTGGCTAACGAGCGATCAGCTAGTGCCTTCACAACAAGCCATTCCTTTGATCGCTTACGCAGCTGTAGCGGCTTCTATTTTAGCACCTTGGATGTGGGTCAAAGCGATTGACACGATTGGCGCTGATTCAAGTGCGATGTTCATGAACTTAATGCCTGTAGTCGCGATTGTATTGGCATCGACATGGTTAGGCGAAGAGATTAACCAGTTCCATATCATTGGCGGTATCATGGTCGTTTCTGGTGTTATCCTTGCTCAAGTAAAAAGAAAACCAAGACTGGAAGCGCCACTGCCGCAACAAAGTTAGGTAAAGTTCCCATACTTAAAGCTTCCTACACACGAACAAGTTCCACTTAAGAATGCCTGCGTTACTCCGCAGGCATTTTCGTTTTGTTCACACCGCTTTCAAATTCCGTTAATGCACACTTGCTGTATTGCAACCTGTGTCCGAGTCATGTTTAATGCATTGAGTACTGTTTAAGTTGTAAAAGGAATTACAATGATTCAACCAAAGCTACCTCTGCTTATCTCATCGCTTATCGCTCTCTCTTCGACTTCAGCTATTGCTGCTTCTGTGCCCTCTGGCATTTCACTCGCCAAAGAACAACATTTTGTTCGCGGTAACGGCGCAGAGCCAAATACGCTAGACCCTAGCTTCGTCAACTCAGGCATGCCGGGAGATATTATCGTCAACGATATGTTTGAAGGCTTTGTTATCGAGAACAGCGATGGACAAATAATTCCAGGACAAGCTGAAAGCTGGAAATTCAGCAACGGTGGCAAAACGGTCACATTCGTTTTAAAAGATGGTCTGAAGTGGTCAAATGGTGATCCTGTGACCGCAGCAGACTTTGTGTTTGGTTGGCAACGTGCTGTGTCTCCTAAAACGGGCAATAACACCGGTTTTGTTTTCTCGACGGCAAATATCGTCAACGCCAGTGAGATCCTAGCTGGAGACAAAGATCCCTCAGAGCTAGGCATTAAAGCACTCGACGATCGCACGGTAGAAATATCCTTATCGAAACCTACTCCCTACTTCATGAGTTTAATGAGTATTAAAACCTTCTTCCCTCTTCCAACTAAATTAGTAGAAGAGAAAGGAGATCAATGGACTCGTGCAGAAAACATTGCGACCAATGGTGCTTACACTCTCAGTAAATGGGTTCCCAATGAATACGTCGAAGTGACGAGAAACCCAAACTATTGGGATAACGATTCAACGGTTATTAATAAGGTAACCTACCTAGGGTTATCATCTCAAAACGCTGAGCTTATTCGTTATCAGTCTGGTGAGATTGATATGACCAATCGCGTGCAGCTTGAGTACTACCAAAAACTTGTCAAAGAGAGCCCTGAGCAAATTAAAGCGCAAGCTTTGCTAGGTTCTTACGTCTACTCGTTCAATACGCGTCAGGCGCCATTTGATGATGTCAGAGTACGTCAAGCACTAAGCATGGCCGTCGACCGTCAAATACTAGTAGATAAGGTAACAGGGCAAGGTGAACCCGAAGCCTACAGCGTGACACCGAATAATATTCCTAACTACACGGCGCCGAAATCAGTATTTGAAGCATTAAATAGTGTCGAACGCCAAGCCAAAGCGAAACAGCTACTTGAAGACGCTGGATACAACGAAGCAAACCCTCTGAAATTCACACTCACCTATAACACCAGCGAGAACCACAAAAAAATTGCCATCGCAATTGCCTCGATGTGGAAGCCTCTCGGGGTGAGCGTTGAATTACAAAACATGGAATGGAAAGCATACGTCGCAGCAAAAGGAACCGGAGACTATCAACTTGCTCGTTCATGGGCATTTGGCGATTACCCAGAACCTTCTGCTCTTCTAGAAGCATTCACTTGCGATCACACAGCAAACGAAAGTGGTTTCTGTAATCCAGACTACGATGAGCTTTTACAGCAAGCAAGCAAAACGGAAGATCAGGCTAATCGCTTTGCTTTATACCAGCATGCTGAGTCGATATTAAACGAATCTGCAGCAGTTATGCCTCTATATCACTACAATCACACTCGATTAGTGCGAAATACCCTCAAAGGCTTCCCAAACAACAATCCGAAAGGAAATATCTACGCGAAGGATCTATACTTCATACAACAGTAAAAGTGAGCTCAACAATAAAGACTTTTAACTACTACTTTGGTGGTAATGAAGATAGAATCACTTTAACGAACCAGATAAAACAACGGTTAGTTGGCTAACATTATAAAGGTACCGCGATGAGTACCTAGCGGCTTAAAAAACACCTAGCACTGCGCTAGGTGTTTTTTTTCAGTATCGAACTCCATGAGCCTATTCCGAAGCCTCATAAGCCCAACAAACAACAACCTTCACCTGCTTGTCATCCGTTTGAAAAAATACTCGTAACCTTGAGATTATCCGCTTTAAATTATTTCGTCTTAAGTATATTGTTATTAGCAAGTAACACGCATGTTATGCAATAAAATAATAATGAAGGAAGACACATGAGCAGTAACAATAGCCGACAAGATGGTAAACGAGACGTTACTCTGCGTTTTTTAGCTGAACCCGGGGATGTGAATTTTGGTGGTAAGGTTCATGGTGGTGCAGCAATGAAATGGATCGATTTAGCGGCCTATGCTTGCTCTGCAGGATGGAGTGGCAAATATTGCATTACAGCCTACGCTGGTGGTATTCGATTTGTTGCCCCAATCCATGTAGGTAACTTGGTAGAAGTAAGTGCAAAAGTCATCTATACCGGCTCCTCTTCTATGCATATTGCTATCGATGTGCAAGCCAGCGATCCTAAAGAATTGAACAACCGACTAACCACTCACTGTATCGTTATTATGGTTGCAGTTGATGAAAATGGTAACCCGACTAAAGTTCCAGAATGGATTCCAGAAACACCAGAAGACATCGAACTAAGAGATTCAGCTATTCGCCTCATGAACATGCGAAAGCAGATCGGTGAAGAGATGGAAGCGCACGTGAAGTACCTGAAATAAGGTCAATCATTAGCCCTATAGTATCATTTAACAGCTATTTTTCAGCCCAAATAGTTTCAATGCCAGGCACTCGCTTGGCATTCGTTTATCTAACCCTACCTTCCTATCTAATAAGCTCCAAAAGCACTCTGTTACGCCCATAGAACGTGATTCTCAGCCAACACTTAGAATGAATTGCCCTAAGCTCAATGATTTATTTTGACTGTAATAAAGTCGTCATTTTGCTCTGGTTAAATACCGCCAATCATAATGGATGTATTAAATTTCCCGGAGCCACACTTGAGCGTCACACGCCCCACTCTTAGCGAAGCTACACTGAACAATTTGAAGGCTGTTGAGTACCAATGGGTTAGAACTTTGTACGTCGAGGGCTACGACAGTAACGAGATCAACCACTACATCCAAACCTGTTTCGGCGGTGACTCGACGTTTGCGGATCTGTTTCGTCGCGTGGCCTTAGATCAAGAAAGTATCTATGTATTGCTACAACACCTTGGATGCGCTCCTTCGAGTAAAGAGTTCTGACTCAATACTCAACCAAACACTTCACAAAACTAATATCCAAAACACCTTATATAAGCACATGAAATAACGAGCAAAAGCTCTAATAGGGACAATTGTGTCTATGTCCTTTTTTTATGCAATATCTATAGTTGTTGCATACAAATCATTGAAGTATCACGCAATGGAATATTAGCAATATATCAATAGACTAATCGCCCCTTATACTGAATGTCTGATTTGTGAGACTAGTTCATTTCCTCAAGTAACCGAGATGATGCAGTCAATGTTTAGGAGAGAAGTGACTCGAAACTTTGAATACTTAAGCCGTTGTAAACATAACAACCGCGCTGGGTAGACAGTTAACGAGTAAAGCTGACACAAAGGTAAGATTAAAAACAGCAGGCATAAAAAAACCCAAGTAAATACCTGGGTTAGAGTTACAAAAACCACTAATCATTAATAGCGTAAGGAACCTGATTAGTAGCCAGCTATGCGTAACCTGAGGGTTATTTTTATTACTGATCGGCGGCCAAACCAAATGATGTAATAAAAATGCCAATATAGAGCGACCTAATGGTCGCTCTTTTTCTTTCTTATAGGATACAGCTTATCCTTTTACACCACCTGCCGTCAAACCGCCAACTAACCAACGTTGAGCAAGTAAGAACACGATAGTGATAGGAAGCGCTGAAAGTACAGCTGCTGCCGCAAAGTCACCCCATAAGTAGTTCTGAGGGTATAGGTATTGCTGCATACCTACTGCTAGCGTGTAAGAGTTCACATCAGTAAGTAGGATAGACGCTACTGGAACCTCACCAACTGTCGCAATGAAAGATAGGATAAACACAACTGCTAGAATTGGCACAGACAGCGGTAGTAGAACCAGTCTGAATGCTTGCCATGGCGTTGCACCGTCTAGTGCTGCCGCTTCTTCTAGAGAGTTATCAATCGTCTCAAAGTAGCCTTTAATCGTCCATACGTGCAGTGCAATACCGCCTAAGTAAGAGAAGATCAAACCACCGTGCGTATTCAAGCCTAAGAACGGTACGTATTGCCCAAGTTTATCGAACAGCGCGTAAATCGCTACAAGAGCCAATACCGCTGGGAACATTTGGAAAATCATCATCGCTTTCAGGATTGTGTTTTTACCTTTAAAGCGCATACGAGCAAACGCGTAAGCTGATGTCGTAGACAGTGCCACAATCAGAATCGATGTAATACCCGCCACTTTCACTGAGTTCCACAACCAAGTCAGTACTGGGAATGGTGGTGTTGTTACCGAACCATCCGCGTTTGTTACTGAGATACCTAGTGCAAGTTTCCAGTGCTCCAGCGATGGATTATCTGGAATCAAGCTACCCGTTGCGAAGTTACCTTCACGGAACGAGATCGCGATGATCATCAGTAGTGGGAAAATAATCATTGCTAGGAAGCACCACAACAGTGCATGTGTTGCCCACACTCGGTATTTAAGGCCTTTACCTTGTACCATAGCCATTGTCGTGCTCCTTAATCTTGAGACAGTTTAGTGAAACGAAGGTTTAGTAACGCTAGTGCACCAACCAATAGGAAGATAAGCGTCGCGATAGCACTTGCTAGACCGAAGTCTTGACCGCCGCCGCCTTCGAATGCGATTCGGTAGGTGTAGCTTACAAGCAAGTCTGTGTAACCCGCAGGCTCAGAAGTGCCAATCATGTTCGGGCCACCGTTCGTTAATAGTTGAATCATTACGAAGTTGTTGAAGTTAAAGGCGAACGCTGCAATCAATAGCGGTGTTAGCGGCTTAATCATCAATGGGAAAGTGATTCGCTTGAAGTTATCAAGGAAGTTCGCACCATCGATTGCTGACGCTTCGTATAGGTCATCAGGAATCGCTTTAAGCAGACCCATACATAGAATCATCATGTAAGGGAAACCTAGCCATGTGTTTACAATCAACACCATGGTTTTCGCAAGAATCGGGTCAGAGAACCAGTTCGGGCTTAGGCCGAAGATATTCTCAAGTACCATGTTGATCTCACCAAAGCTCTGGTTGAATAGACCTTTAAAGATAAGAATCGAGATGAACGCTGGTACCGCGTAAGGCAGAATAAGCAGAACTCGGTAAATCGAACGACCTTTCAGCTCTTCCCACTGTACGATGTTTGCAAGTACAAGACCGATAATCAGAGTGAACGCCACAGTACATACAGAGAAAATAACCGTCCAGATGAAGATGCTGATGAAAGGTTCTTTAATGCCGTCATCTTTCCATACACGTTCAAAGTTGTGCGTACCAATGCCAACGACGAAGCCAGGAGAGATAGTGTTACCAGTAAACTCACCGTTTGCATCAACAGGTTGGTAGAAACCGACTTCCATATTTGGCTTTAATACATCACCAGTTTCATTGTTAACCAGTGTTTCGCCATCTTCTTGTAGCGTGTAAAGCGGAGCAACAGAAGCAAACTTACGTAAACCGCTCATGCGGATGTCATCGCCGTTTGGCAGGTGGAAGTCTACGCCACTGATCGCTGCTCGGTTTTGGATGATCGCTTTGATCTTCTCTTTTTCACCTTGAGCCGACTCGATAACCGATAGGTCCATATCTGTCGCTGTCATACCTTCTAACGAAAATACGTCAGTCGCTAACAGTTGGTCGCCATCTTTAACCACGATTTGGTGGCCGTTATCTGTTTTGTACAAAGTGAATGGGTAGCTTTCGCCGCTTTGGAAAGAGCGGTCTAAAAGAACGGTTTGAGTACGTTCTAGAGAAAGTTGGTTTTTTGCGCTGTAGTTAGTAAACGCTAGCCCAACGGTGTATGCCAATGGAAAAAGAATGAACAAGATCATTCCGGCAATACCCGGGTAAATATAACGGTGGGCGTAAGTTTTCTTACTACCAAAAATGTAAAGAGCTAAAGCCGTTAAGATCACTGTAAGCAGCGCAAAAGCGAGCTCACCGCGAGAATACATTAGAATTGTAGCGTAGCCGTTAATTAAGCCAACGCTACCAAGCAACCCCCATTTGATGAAGACGCTTTTACTGCCTGGAAGGCTTGATGGTGCTGGGATAGCATCTGTACCTTGAACTGACTGCATAGAGGAACCTGCTAGCGATATAGATAAAAAATAGAAAAGTAAGGAGAGGTTGCCCTCTCCTTAAAAGGTAGTGCTTAGTTATTACTTAGTCATGCGAGCTTCAGCACCTTTCAGCGCTTGGTCTACTGTTTGACGACCATCAACTACGTTGCCGATCGCTTCTTCCATGCTGTACCAGAACGTTGTGAACTGAGGGATGTTAGGCATGATTTCGCCGTTCATCGCGTTGTCCATCGTTGCTGCGATACGAGTGTCGCTGTCTAGTTGACGTTGGAAAGAGTTTAGAGCAACAGCGCCAAGTGGTTTGTCGTCGTTCAGGCTCTTCATACCTTCATCAGTCAGTAGGTAGTTTTCCATGAACTCAACCGCTAGGTCACGGTTTGGAGAAGCTGTGCTGATACCACCAGCCCATACGCCGACGAAAGGTTTAGATGCTTTACCATTGAACTTAGGTAGCGTTGCTACGCCGTAGTCTACGCCAGCTTTCTCGATGTTTGCCCAGCCCCAAGGACCGTTGATTGTCATCGCAACGTTACCTGCAACGAACTCAGACTCAGCTACTGAGTAGTCCATATCTGCTGAGATAACTTTGTCTTGTACCATCTTCTCGATGAAACCTAGAGACTTCTGAACACCTTCAGTCGCTACGCCTGCATCTTTAATGTCGTAACCTTCAGCAACTTGTTTGAATGCGTAACCGCCGTCAGCTGCTAGTAGAGGCCATGTGAAGTATGCGCCACCACGTAGAGGCCACATGATCGCTTTCTTGCCTTCTTTTTGAAGTTCAGCGTTAAGTGCTGGGATTTCTTCCCAAGACTTAGGTGGGTTAGGAACAAGTGCTTTGTTGTAGATTAGAGAAACTGACTCAACAGCTACTGGGTAAGCGATTGTTTTACCTTCGTAAGAAACTGCGTCCCATGCGAAGTCTACGATACCTTCTTTTGTTTCTTTAGAAGGTTTGATATCAACAAGAAGACCCGCTTCTGCAAAACCACCAAAACGGTCGTGTGCGTAGAAAATCATGTCTGGGCCGTCACCAGCCGCTGCAACTTGAGAGAACTTCTCTTCTAGTTTGTCAGGGAAAGCTACTGTTACTTTAACGCCAGTGTCTTCTTCAAAGCGTTTACCTACTTCAGCCATGCCTTCGTAAGCTTTGTCACCACCTACCCAGATTGTTAGTTGTCCTTCTTCGATAGCAGCGTTTGCACCAAAAGAACCCAGAGCAACTAATGTACCTAGAGCTACAGCGCTTAGAGCGTTTTTCATGTGAATATCCTTTTTATATTTATACGTAGGGCACATCAACCAAGACGAGCCAGTTTTCGACGGTTATGATCTGAGAAAACAACGTACAGCTCATCATCCTAGCCACTACGCCCTAGCTATTATGGCTTAAATTCGTGATCACCATCCGGTCAGATTAGAGACTAAAATCACAAAACACACACTCATCGTGATCGGCATCACCGTTACGCGGTGGATTTATTTGAACTGGATCGCTAATTATTATTGGGCCCATTTATCTACTCCTCCCCTCCTACTCCCCCTAGTTAATTTTCCATTAGGAGGATGTACGCTTACGCTAATTCACCGAAACTGCATTCATCCAAGAGTGGATAGTAAGAACCCTTTACCAGCGAGTATTATGTGTATCGCATGATTCATTAAGTTGGCTTAACTGCCCGCTGTTGTCTTTATTAAGCATCAAGCTAAATCTGTGATGGAATCACGGGGGAGGTTTAGCTTGTTGTGGGGGAAATAGGCATCAGTTTGGCAATGACGGGTGGGCTTGGGTAAAGAATCCAAGTCCCACCCACTTTTTTCTTACTCACTCAGTACTTACCAATTCCTACAGTTACTGCTGACCCAAAAATTTCTTATAATGATAAGCAGTAAAACTTAAAATTTGATCGATCGAGGACAAGCTAGATGGCGAGTGTCACTTTAAAAAACGTTTATAAATCATATGGCGATGTACAGATTTCTAAGGACGTAAACTTAGAGATCAACGAAGGTGAATTCGTCGTATTCGTTGGACCATCAGGCTGTGGTAAATCGACGCTGTTACGTTGTATCGCAGGTCTAGAAGACATCACATCAGGTGATTTGTACATTGGCGACGAGCGTATGAACGACGTTGAGCCATCAAAGCGTGGCGTAGGTATGGTATTCCAATCATATGCGCTATACCCTCACCTAAACCTTTACGACAACATGTCTTTTGGCCTTAAGCTAGCGAAAGCAGATAAAGCTGAAATCGATAAGCGTGTTGAACATGCTGCTGAAATCCTGCAGCTTGGTCACCTACTAGAGCGTCAACCTAAAGCGCTTTCTGGTGGTCAACGTCAGCGTGTTGCGATTGGTCGTACACTGGTATCTCAACCAAACGTATTCCTACTGGATGAGCCACTATCTAACCTAGATGCTGCACTTCGTGTTCAAATGCGTTCACAAATCACGAAACTACAGCGCCAGCTTGGCTGCACCATGATCTACGTTACCCACGACCAAGTGGAAGCGATGACAATGGCTGACAAAATCGTTGTTCTTGATGGTGGTTACGTATCTCAAGTTGGTAAGCCACTGGATCTTTACCACTACCCTCAAAACCGTTTTGTTGCTGGCTTCATTGGCTCACCTAAGATGAACTTTATGTCAGTTCATATAGAACAAGCTGAAGCAGAGCGCGTACTGGTTCAACTTTCAAACGGCACGACTTTCTGGATTCCAGTTGATGGCACAACCGTTAACGTTGGTGACCGTATGTCACTGGGTGTTCGTCCTGAGCACTTGATGTCTGCTGACCAAGGCGACGCAACGATCGAAGGTGAAGTGATGATCGTTGAGAAACTAGGTAACGAAACTCAGGTTTACCTAAACCTTGAAAGTGCTGATGCAGACGTTATCTACCGTCAACCAGATACTCTAACAGTAGAGCCTGGCGACAAACTTGCTATCGGTATCCCAGCGCACCGTTGTCACCTGTTCCACAGCGATGGCAAAGCATGTCGTCGTCTGTACAAAGAGTACGGCACTGAATAAGCGCTAAGCCTTTAAGATATAACTTGCCCAATTCAAATCCCTCTTACGCTGTAAGGGGGATTTTTTCTTTAGATTCGACCTATACCAGTAAACAATAAAAAAGGCCTAGCGCGTGCTAGACCTTTATCTATTCTATTTGAGCATCAGCCCAACCAATCACTTAACAACGTCACCTAAAATAGGTTTGTGTTAAGCTTAGTGGATTGGCGTATCATTCTTTTTGTTGAACTGACCAAAGTGCGCTTCTAATACTTCAGGTGTCAGTTTACCTTCCGCTTCTAGTCGCTTAAATTCAGCAACGATCGCTTTTTGCTCTTCAAGTGATGGCAGTTTTACCTCAGGCTCATCGCCCATCTCTTGAGTCATCTGCTCTAGTTCTTTTTCAAAATCGCTCATGATACATACTTACCTAAATATTAAACCTAATCAGATTTTACTCATTTCCGCCCTATGATGCTAGGTTGATTGAAAGCAAAGCCCGAAACCAGATCAAGCTAAATGCAGTTAGAAGCAAATGAGTCCACCAATAAAAAGAGCCAGATTCACGATGAAATGAATCCGGCTCTTCGTCTATATCACTTTCTAAGCCATATTACAGCTTGAAAGGATTAAAGCTTAAATGAACCAACCATCTTATCTAGGCGAGAAGACAAGTCACGAAGCTCTTGGCTCGCTTCAGCAAGTTGCTCAGCAGTGCCTGTTGTAACTTCGTTAATCGCGTTGATCTCTTCGATGTTCTGGTTAATGGTGTGAACCACCGTTGATTGCTCTTCAGTTGCTGTCGCGACTTGTGTGTTACGGTCAGAGATATCAACGATACGGTCAGAAATACCACCCAATACATCAACCGCTTCATCTGATGCTGATACACCTTCAAGCGTAATCACTTTACCCGCACTCATTGCCGTTACCGCATCTTTGGCATCGCTTTGCAGTTGGTTGATCATCTTCTGAATCTCTTCCGTTGAATCCGCAGTACGACTTGCTAGATTGCGAACTTCATCCGCTACAACCGCAAAACCACGACCTTGCTCACCGGCACGCGCAGCTTCAATCGCAGCGTTCAATGCAAGTAAGTTGGTTTGCTCTGAAATATCACGGATAACACCCAGAATAGAACCAATGTCTTGAGTGGTTGAAGCCAGTTGCTCTACTACCTGCCCGGTGCTTTCGATGTCTTGAGCCAAACGGCTGATCGCATCTTTTGCTTTGTTCACCACAGAACGGCCTACTTCAGTATTGCCTGACGCCTGTGTTGCCGTTTCAGCAGCGGTTGCCGCGTTCGATGCAATCTCGCTGATGGTCATACCCATCTGGTTGATTGCAGCCACCACTTGAAGGGTCTGGTCACGTTGCTCTTGGCTGTTGTCATGGGTGATGTGTGCTTTGTTAGAAACACTCTCTGCCGCCACTTGAAGCGCTTGGCTTGTCGAGCATACTTCTTTCATCGACTCGTGAATCTTCTCAATGAAGCCGTTGAAGCCTTTTGAAAGCTGAGCGATTTCATCATTGCCTTTCACTTCGATACGCTGTGCAAGGTCACCGTCACCTTCACCAAGGTCACTGAAACGCTTAGCCAGTAGCTTAATTGGCTGAGTAATGCTGTTTGCTAACACTACGCCCATCAAGATAAATGCTAATGCCACAACCGCAGTCATGATCAGCATCTTTTGTGCTGTCTCATCGAGCTCAGCAAACACTTCACCCGTTGGTACCACGCCGATAACAAACCAGTCCATTGAAGACACATACAAACTTGCGACAAACAGTTCTTGGCCTTGGCTTTCCGTTGTGATCAGGTTAAAGCCTGATTTATTCAGAAGTTGGCTCGCTTGAGGACCGTAAAGTTGTTGAAGAGAAGAATCACTGCGAGAACGCTCACGGTGAATCTGCACATCACCTTGGCTATCAGTTAAGAATACAAAACCAGTATTCTCAATTTTGAAGCCATTAAGCAGGCTCACCATGTCGTCCATCGATTTTGATAGACCGGACATCGCCAAACCAGAAGGCTGTTGGTAGTTAGCGAACATCTTCACTTCATCATTGGCTTCTTGGAACATGCTTACCATGGTTGGCTGCCCAGATTGAGTAAAGCCAAAGAACCAACCATCTTGTTGTTGGTTGAGCTGGCGTAGGAAGCCATTTTGGTTCCAGTAATACGCCGTTTGACGGTTCGCTACTGAAGCATCATTTAAATTGTATTGGTTACGCACATTATTCAGTTGTTTAACCAACTTACTCTCTAACGCTGGATCACGATCTGTCGACTCGATTGCATCAGAAATAAATTCATTTGAAGCAATTTGCTCAGCGGCCAACAATAGCTGGGAAACTTCACGGTCAATCTCACCATTGATTAGCTCTAGCATTCCAGGAAGTTCAATATCGACCAGTCGATGACTCAGTACATCTCGTGCTTGTTGCTGCGCCATCGCGCCCACAATAACCGTAGAGGCAAGAACCGCAAAAGTAATACCCAGTACTACCTTTTGCTTAATACTCAGAGAGTTAGCTTTAAACATATTTGGACCTTTAAAAAGAATCGCTCTTAATTTGTATCCCCAAAACAGGGCTTTTTCGTGCACTCTTAGGCTGGAATGCACAGTCTGAGTTATGTATCGGCAGGGATTGATAAAACTAGAGACTTTTCTCACAAAAAAACGCAAACGCAATGCAACAAGACAAATCATTCAACATACACATCAAATGAAACAGAAAAAACCTAGCCAATATTTTTATTAATCATAAAATTCAACACGTTAAATTAAGACTTGTTGAACAAAAATATGAGAATCACCACGGCTTTATTATATAAATATCGGCCAATGTGATAAAAATCGCCCGATAAACGGGTTGCTCGCTAAACGCTTGTAATTCATTCCAAATTTGAAAAGATAAATTACGTGGATGTACCGGAACTTTTTGCTTTCAAGAAGTGACCAATACTCACAATAAAAAATCAAATGGCTACCCAGAGAGTCCAAAATGCACAAAACGAATTTCGAAGTCCTTCAAAACTATTTAGAGTCTCAAATCATTGGTCAGCAAGAGCTCGTCAAACAACTGATGATCGCACTACTTGCTGATGGTCATATTCTGGTTGAAGGTCCTCCGGGGTTAGCGAAGACCCGTGCAGTCAAATCACTGGCTGATTGTGTTGAAGGGGATTTCCACCGCATTCAATTTACCCCAGACTTACTGCCTGCCGACTTAACGGGCACCGATATCTTCCGACCAGAGACAGGGGAATTTACGTTTCAATCTGGGCCGATCTTTAACTCACTTATCCTAGCGGATGAGATCAACCGTGCTCCTGCAAAAGTGCAAGCAGCGATGCTAGAAGCAATGGCGGAGAAGCAAGTTACTGCAGGCCGAAAAACCTACGCCCTACCTGACCTGTTTTTGGTGATGGCGACACAAAACCCGATTGAGCAAGAAGGTACATACCCACTGCCAGAAGCTCAATTGGACCGCTTCCTGCTGCACCTTGAAGTTGAATACCCAGACATGGAAAGTGAGCTTGAGATCCTGCGACTCAACCGCGGTGAAGCTCAAGGTAACGAATCGGTACAGCCACAAGAGATCTCTCAGCAGACTATCTTTGAAGCGCGCCAAGAAGTACTCAATATCCACATGGCAGACACCATTGAGCAGTACATCATCAGACTGGTAATGGCGACTCGACAACCTAAGCAGTACAGCGACCAACTTGATCAGTGGTTAGATATGGGCGTGAGTCCGCGTGCGACTATCGCTCTAGACCGCTGCGCCCGTGCACATGCTTGGCTTGCAGGCCGCGACTATGTCACACCCCAAGATGTTCAAACGATGGCATTTCCTGTCTTGCGTCACCGCCTACTTCGTAGCTACCACGCACAAGCTGAAGGTGTCACAGCAAACCAAGTGATTGCACACCTAATTTCGTTGGTTGGTAGCGCATAGGGACACGCGCATGAATAATTTATTACCTAACCACAGTGACGGTGTGAAGCTGAACCTGGACGAACTGCTGCAGTACAAAGCGCAGTCTGTTCGATGGTTGCCTCCAGCGAAAAGCCTCTGGTCACAGCTTAATGGTCAACACGAAAGTAACCGCAAAGGTCGTGGGATGAATTTCTCAGAAGTTCGCCAGTACCAAGCGGGTGATGACATACGCAGCATTGACTGGCGAGTAACCGCAAGGACAGGCAAAGCGCACACTAAGTTGTTCTCTGAAGAGAGAGAACAACCTGTCATCTTGTACTTGGATTTATCAAGCAGCATGATTTTCGGCTCAACCTTATTGCTGAAATCGGTTCAACTTGCGCACTTTGCTAGTCTGTTGTGCTGGCTAACCGTCGCTCAAAAAGACCGAATTGGCGCAGTCATCGATACCGGAAAAGAAATCATAGAAATCAAACCGAGTGGCAGTAACCATGCTCCTTTGCGTATTTTGCAAAAAGTCATAGAAATCAATAATGCAGCGCTAACTAACCACGATAATCGTTGCGATACTACCTTAGAGCATGGATTGAAGTCTCTTCATCTACTTTGCCCAAAAGGAAGCGATATTATCCTCCTCAGTGACTTTGTACGTTACCAAGAAAGTGATTACTCACTTATCAGCCAAATACGCCGACACAACAGAGTACGTCTGGTACATTTTTTCGACCCGCTTGAGCAAGGTCAAACGGCCTATAAAGGCTCGAAACAAGTCACCGATGGCAGTAAAACGCAGTGGTTTAACTTCTCCTCCACTAAAGAGAAGCAAAAACTCAACCACGCGTTCTCATTAAAAAAACAGCAGCTACAACAGCTGAGCTTATCTCTCGCGATACCCTATAGCTCGTTATCGAGTGCACAGCCATTGATGAGCCAGATATCAGGAGCTCAGTCATGAAGCAGCCCTTAGATTTAAGCCCTGTGATTACACCAGATGCGCCAACATGGTGGCCTCTGGCGTGGGGTTGGTGGGCAGTGATTGTCACATCCATCATCTTGATTGCCCTTGTAGTTTTCATTGTAAGACGCAGAAACAACAATCAACAGGCGAAGCAAGAAGCGCTGTCTTACTTCACTAATAGTCAGTCTTCAGATCGTTTGTCTCCGAGTGAAGCACAACGCATCCTTCGTCAGGCTGCATTGAGCTACTTCCCACGAGAAAAAGTAGCAGGCCTAGCTGGTGATGATTGGTTGAAGTTCTTAGACGCGCAATTGAAAAAACCGTTGTTTGTAGAGAAACAAGCTCATTGGCAACAGTCACTCTATCAAGATCCAACTTCAATGAACGAAGAACAACATAAAGTCCAACAACAATTGGTGACTGACTGCGAAACTTGGATTCGCAAAGCCCTTCCTCCAAAGCGAGGTCGTTATGAGTAATCTCCTAAGCACTAACTTACTAAACATTGAATTCGTTTGGTGGTGGATGTTTTTCCTCGCACCATTGCCGTTTCTCGTTTACTTGTTCTCACCTAAAGCAGAATCAAGCGGTGCTCTCAAGCTTCCATTTCTGCCAGAAGACAGTAATACCAAAACACCGAGTACTCGCTTACCAAAAGCGTTGTCAGTGCTTATTTGGCTACTGCTAGTAACGGCGAGCGCTCGCCCGGTCTGGTATGGCGAACCCGTTGAGTTTCAACCGAAGCACCGTGATTTGATGTTGGTTGTCGACCTCTCCTACTCCATGAGCCAAGAGGACATGCAATTCAATGGCGAGTACATCGACCGCTTATCGGCAGTGAAACATGTGTTGAGTGACTTCATTGAACGCCGCAAAGGCGACCGAGTTGGTTTGGTGCTCTTTGCCGATCATGCCTACCTACAAACACCTTTGACTTTGGATAGAGACACGCTGTCACAGCAGCTCAATCAAGCAGTCCTAAGACTGATCGGTAATCAAACCGCGATTGGTGACGGCATTGGATTGGCGACCAAAACCTTTGTAGATAGTGATGCGCCTCAACGTGTGATGGTACTACTCAGCGACGGCAGTAATACCGCCGGGGTGTTAGACCCACTAGAGGCCGCAGATATTGCCAAGAAGTACAACGCAACCATCTACACCGTCGGTGTTGGCGCAGGCGAAATGATGGTTAAAGAGTTCTTCATGACTCGTAAAGTAAACACCGCTCAAGATTTAGATGAACGCACGCTAATGGAAATTGCCAAACGCACTGGCGGTCAATACTTCCGAGCGCGTGACAGCAAAGAGCTGGCAACGATTTACGACACTATCAACCAACTAGAACCCGTGACAAATGCGACCAAAATATGGCGACCACAACAAGAGTGGTTTGTATGGCCTTTGTCGGCTGCCATGTTCTTCGCATTTATGCTGTTAGCCATTAGGAGAAACAATGTCTAACTTTACTTTTATCTACCCATATTGGTTGTTAGCACTTGCTGCCCTGCCCGCTATTTGGTGGCTTAGCAAGAGACAATCAAAGCAAGGGTTACTGGCGTCTCATATCGCGCGATATTTGGCTCCAGAATCAAGCAAGCCCTCTAAAAACCGCAGCACTTACTTTGGTATTTGGTGGTTGGTCGGCGTTATTGCGCTAGCCGGACCAAGCTTTCAAAACAACGAACAGCCTAGCTTTGAAAAAACGCAGGCACGAGTTGTGATGATGGATATGTCGATGTCACTCTACGCTACTGACATAAAGCCAAACCGTTTAACGCAAGTGCGATATAAAGCGCTCGATCTGCTCTCATTGTGGAAAGAGGGACTAACCGGAATGGTTGCTTACGCTGGCGATGCTTATACCATTAGCCCGTTAACGTCAGACATCAATACTATTAAGAGCCAAGTACCGAACTTATCTCCGGATATCATGCCTTACCAAGGCAGTAACGCCCCCGCAGCGGTTAAGCTTGCCATTGAGATGATGACTCGCACGAAGATCTACCAAGGTGATTTGGTACTCATTGCCGATGACATCGATGACCAAGAAAAGAAAGAGATCGACTCGCTACTATCTGGTGGCGATTGGACACTATCTATCTTAGCTGTGGGCAGTGAAAGTGGCGCACCAATCTCATTACCAAGTGGCTCGATGATGCAAACCGACTCAGGACAGACGGTAGTTGCAAGAACCAACTTAAAGAACATGCGCGATCTGACATGCAGCTATGGTGGCACCTTTACTGAGGTTCAATTTGATAATTCAGATGTTGAACACCTAGCGAGCTATCTCGACCGCATTGCAACAACGACAGAAGTAACCAAAACCAATAACTCACTCAACACCAGAGTCAACAATGGCTTTTGGCTACTGCCATTCCTATTGCTACCTGCACTTGGGCTTTTCCGAAAAGGTGTTATTTGGTGCGGACTAGCTGTGGTTCTATCATTTAGCCAACCGAATACTGCGCTTGCAAGCCCATGGAAAACCGACGACCAAGTAGGTTATCAGCTTTATCAAAATGAAGATTTCCAGCAAGCTGCAGAACAATTCAAACAGCAAGAGTGGAAAGGCATCTCACAATACAAAGCGGGTGACTTCGAAGCGGCTGAGCAAACACTACAAGGTTTGACTGACGAAAGTGCTCGTTACAACCTTGCGAATGCTCAAGCACAGCAAGGCAAGTACGATCAAGCGATCGAAGAGTATCAGCGTATTCTCGAAAACAACCCTGCTCATGAGTATGCGAAGAAGAACCTAGAAGTCGTCAAACAAGCCCAGAAGCAACAGCAACAGCAACAGCAACAGCAACAGCAACAGCAAGATGATTCTGAATCCAAAGACCAAAACCAAGACCAAGACCAACAGAATCAGCAAGGTCAGCAAGGTCAGCAAGGTCAGCAAGGTCAGCAAGGTCAGCAAGGTCAGCAAGGTCAGCAAGGTCAGCAAAATGATTCTTCACAAGGCTCGCAGGATCAACAGCAAAACTCTGCAGACGCTGAAAATTCGCAGAGCAAAGCTGATAGCCAATCTAAAAACGCAAACCAAGAGCAAGCCAAAGACCAATCGAGTGCAAACGCAGGCGACCAAGAGGGCGAGCAATCTAAGCAGCCAACTACAGCAAACCAGTCTGAGGAAAAAGAGCAGGATAAGTCGCAACCTCAAAGTGCAAGTGCACAGCAAGCTTCAAACGAGAAAGGTGATAAAGATGGTCAACAAGCTTTAGCACAAGCCTCAGAGAAGCCGCTATCAAGTGACCTGGATATGCGAAAGCTTGAGCAGGTAGAGAGCGTCCGAGATCCAAGCCAGCTGCTTAAAGCGCAAATGATTTTACAAGCACAACAAAAAAGTGCCCCTAACAACCAGAACAAAAAGTGGTAACCATGCGATTTCTAAATAAGCCATTTTTATCCATAGCCCTAACACTGCTGTTGGGCGCTTTCTCGTCATTTTCAGCATTGGCGGCTAATGCCGTAGCGAGTGTTTCACAGAACAGTGTCACCAAAGATGAAGTATTCCTACTTAGAGTCACCACTGACGAGAAGGTCTCTTCTGATGCTCTGGATCTCACCGCGCTTCAGCAAGACTTCTATGTCGGTACACCAAGCTTTGGTTCATCAATGCGAATCATTAATGGTAGCCGTTCGGTGTCAAGCGAGTGGAACATCACCCTTGCTCCACTGCGCTTAGGTCAAATACAGATCCCAAGCTTTGATATTGAAGGGGCTAAAACCAAGCCTATCACCATCAATGTGGCCGTTAATAAAGCGGCACCCACTCAACATGATATGGCTGAGTTTCAACTTAATCTAAGTAAGAGCTCACTATACCCACAAGAGACTGCAGAGCTTGATGTAAAGCTGATCATTAAAGCCGATCCAAGAAGGCTGCAAGATCCGAAAATCGCGCCACCAAGCTCTTCAAGTTTAGACGTAGAACCTATTGGGGAATCGAAGCAGTTTCAAGACGTTCTCAATGGAAAGGAGGTGACAGTAGTTCAACAGTCATTCCGAATCTCGTCACAAAAAGCAGGTCAATTTAAGCTGAACGGGCCGAAGCTAACAGGAGCAGTCGTCTACTCA
Source organism: Vibrio sp. Isolate22 (assembly GCF_022398115.1). NCBI lineage: Bacteria > Pseudomonadati > Pseudomonadota > Gammaproteobacteria > Vibrionales > Vibrionaceae > Vibrio > Vibrio sp. Isolate22. Next base: position 22,137 of record NZ_JAKEUW010000054.1, read on the forward strand.
ACCAACAACTCCAGTGCAACTCGACTATTCCAACTCGACACCCCCGTTGAAACCTTAGATGTCACCGTAAAAGATGTGCCAAAAGGCTACAAGGGTGAGTGGTTACCAACATCAAACTTCAAATTGATTCAGCAATGGTCGGATAGCCAAGGTAACGAATTAACCAGTACCAATGGATTAGAAGGCGACAAGCAAGCCATCGAAATGGAAGCGGGGGATTCTTTAACTCGTACTATTACCATGACGGCGAGTAACTTAACGCAGCACCAGCTACCAAAACTGAATATCACCTACCCTAAATCGGTTCGTGTTTATGAAGAAAAGCCGCAATTTGGTACCACAAAGTCCGGTGATGCAGTTGTAGTGTATAAACAGGTTCTAATCCCAAAAGAAGCAGGAAACATCTCGCTTCCTGACGTTTCCCAAGCTTGGTTCAATACTGATGCTCAATCAGAACAAACCAGTAAAGTTCTGGGCTTAGAGCTAGCAGTAACAGCAAGTGATCGTGTTGTATCAAGCGCACCTCCAGTTGCTAGCACGCCGCTCCAACAAACAGCGCCAACGGTGATTAATGTCGATAACCCTGGTTTCTGGCCTTATCTCACCGCCCTATTCGCTGCTTTGTGGTTAATCAGCTCAGCAATGGCTTTCTACTTCTGGTCACGCCGTGGAAAAATCACACAATCGAAGCGCGCAGAACAAAGAACTTCCAATACCGAAGAGGCGCTAGTCACCGCTCTAAAGGCGCACGATGGTGTGATGACCAGAACCTTGTTTGAGCGATGGAAAGCTGAAAATACAGACCTAAGTGATGAGACGTTAGAAACCGTTGAAACCGACCTTACTAAGCTAAACCAAAGCCTTTACGGTGAAGCCGGTCCATCATCCCAAACATGGAGTCCTGAGCTGGCAATCAAAACGGTGAAGAAGCCCAAGAGAGTCACGAGTAAAAAGCATAATAGCTCGCTAGAAAAACTTTAGTCGACACAGCTCATCAAGAACAGTAAAACACAAAGGCCGTTGATCATATGGAGATCAACGGCCTTTATTTTAAGAAAGAGAGGCTGCGACTTTTTTACGTTTTAATGCAGAAACAATTCGATTTCGCCCTGAGTCTTTGGCTTGATATAAGGCTTTATCTGCTTTGCCATATAGCAGATCAAAATCGAACTGGTGCTGGTCAGAAGTTATCGAGGCATAACCAACTGATGCGGTTAAATACGGGCTGGTACTACTTTCACAATGCAGGATTTTTGCCTCTTCAATGCATTTTCTAATCGACTCTGCGCGTTGCTTTGTCTCAGAGTGATTCGTGCCAATTATCAACAACATAAACTCCTCTCCGCCAATACGACAGAAGGTTTCTTTGTCATTGTGAACATGAGCATTCAGTATCTCGCCGACCGTCCTCAACGCTGCATCCCCTTCAGTATGACCATAGACACTGTTGTACAAACCAAAGTGATCAAGGTCGACGAGAATCAACCCAAATGTGATTTCATGCTGTGAGGCAAACGCACCTTGATCGTTGCAATTCAAATCGTCTAGAACCTGCGACAACATACGGCGGTTTCCAAGGCGCGTAAGAGGATCTAGCTTAGAGATGATGTCTAATTGCTCATTCGCCAACTCTAGCTCTTGAGTGCGCTTACTAACTTCTTGCTCCAATGTTTCATTAAGCTTTTTCAGCTCTTCTTGAGCCATGGTTCTTTGCAGCACTTCAGCAAGGCTTGAAGCAAAGATACGAATTACCTCACGAAGCTGTGAGGTTAGCGGGCTACGAGTTAGCAAGTTATCGGCAGCGATAAACGCAATAGGCTCACCCGTATTTGTGGTGAGCATAGTCATGGCGGTCCAGCCAACGCCGACAATATTGAAATCGTGATAAATAGGAACCGACTCTTCGAACGCAACTTGATTCGGGCAAGCACGTGCTGCCGCGACAATGTCACGTTCCACCAGCTCAGAGCGATAATAAGACTCATCGACAATATCGCCTTTAATATCGGTGCCCCACGTACCTTGCATGTAACTGCACTTTTTGTCCGTCAGGAAAACTGCCAGTCGATCGATACCTAGATGTTGAATCGCAAAACTCACAGCTGACTTACAGACTTCACTGACGCTATCGCATCGAGATAACTCAACCATACTCGAATGCAACATACGTATGTTCTGCTCTTGGCGCTTGCGAATGTAGATCTGAGAAAGCAAAGAGCCAAAAGACTCAAGCATCTGCTTTTGATAGTTAGTAATCGGTGAGCGGTGAATGTAGTTATCCATGGCGATCCAACCGACAGGTTTGTCGCCTTCACGCAAGATGAGCATGCCATTCCAGCCCTGCCCGACTACCTTACCTTCTGTATACAGAGGTGCATTATCGATGATGACTAGGTTAGTATGATTATCAGACAGCGCTTCTATGTATTCCGCTTCAAGTTGATGCAAATCGTATTGAGTGTGGTGTTCACTGTTGGTTTTACCCGCTTCGTCGGTGCCATAAGTGCCGCTGAAACAACGCTTTTTCATATCAAGTAACATGAAGATCGCTCGATCAAACCCTAGCCTAACTCGAACAGCCTCAACAGAGGCTTTATACAAAGCATCGAGAGATTCGGGATTGGAAAGCTCAAGCGCGACCTGATGGACCAACTTCATGTTCTCAACAAATAACTCACGTAGCTTTATCTCATCTAAGTATTGAGCTTCACGAGTGTCTCTGTGTTTGATTTCAAGCGCAGCGTTCTTTTCTGCTCGAATGCACTGCCAGCGGGCTGCGGCTAACTGAAGTACGTCAAGGTCTTGATCAAAAGTCTGGTTGATCTGCTCTGTACAGCAATTTTGAACAATTAAATAAGTTCTGGAGGCAGGCGCATTGTCGAGCATCATGATGAATGACTCACCGCCAAGTACCTTCATATGTTCCCACTTACAGGTGTTGATAGCCATTGGCAAAACCCCGTCCGCGGTATCGAACTGAGCAACCCAAGGCCAGAATGTAGCTGGATAGTTCGCTAATGAGGTGAGTTCACCATAGGAGAATAGCGGTAATGCGTCGCTCTCTGGCGTTGGCTCAGCAAATATTCCAATCCCTTTGGGAGCTAGCACCTTAACCAGATAGTCAAAAAGAGACTCAGCCAACAGACGATGGTCGCGTGTCGCAGATATTTGTTTTGCAAAGGCTTTAACAGGCACAGCTTCCTTCCATTGGCGATTAAGAATAAAGCAAAAATACAGAAGCCTTGATATGCAATCAATGTAAGTAAAAATGAGATGTTAAGCGGGTCGCAGTTTCACCTTTAACATTATCACAAGCATGAGAAGGACGACAAAAATGGGATTCTCTGCCCAAAATCACATCGACATTGGGGCTTTTTTAGACACATAAAAAAGCCCCACCTAAAGTGGGGCAAAACTTCCATCGCTTATAGTTATAGTGATAATTCTGTTGTTCTGTTCGATTATCTAACCTGCGTTTCAGTTAGTGTGTAAAGGTATCTAATCGCTTAAATACCACACGTAAATCGTAGATTAACCAAAGTCACCGTTTACGTAACCTTTAGTACGATCATCTTTTGGTTCGCTGAAGATAACACTGGTTTCGTTATGCTCTACAAGCTCTCCCATTAGGAAGAAAGCAGTACGGTCTGAGATACGACGCGCTTGCTGCATTGAGTGCGTTACGATAACGATAGTGAAGTCTTTCTTCAGATCTTCCATCAATTCTTCAATCTTGTGTGTCGCGATTGGGTCTAGAGCCGATGTTGGTTCATCCATCAGGATTACATCTGGTTCCATTGCAATGGTACGTGCGATACATAGACGCTGTTGCTGACCACCAGACAGACCAAATGCATGCGCTTTAAGACGGTCTTTGACTTCATCCCACAGTGCTGCACTACGTAGCGAGCGCTCAACCACTTCATCGATGTGCTTTTTGTCCTTGATACCTTGAGCACGTAGGCCATATGCCACGTTCTCGTAGATGCTCATTGGGAACGGGTTTGGCTTTTGGAATACCATGCCTACACGGATACGTAGGTCAGCCACATCGATATTGCCGTAGATGTCAGTGCCATCCATATCCAGCTTACCTTTGATAGTAACGCCTTCAATTAGGTCATTCATGCGATTCAAACAACGCAATAGTGTTGATTTGCCACAGCCAGACGGGCCAATCAGAGCAGTCACCTGACGAGTTGGAATCGGCAGGTTGATAGATTTAAGCGCTTGGTTGTCGCCGTAAAACAGATCTAGGTTCTCAATATCAAATTTGTTCATGTTCGTAATCTCTAAATTCTTAAATTCGTGCCTAACTTGATGCTTTCTTTATCACGGGGGCTCTCTTTATTGTTGAGCCAGTAGCTAGTGAGCTTAGTAAGTTGCCGTGTTGAAGCGTCTTGCAATCAGTTTTGTAACCATGTTGATCAAGAGAACCAATACGATTAGGACTGTCGCCGTGCCGTAGGCTTGGTTCCACTCATCGATAGTAAATAGCTCTGTTGTCAGCTTATATAAGTGAACCGTTAGTGTACGGCCAGAATCGAATACAGATTCAGGAACACGTGCCACCATACCTGCTGTTAAGAACACAGGCGCTGATTCACCAATTACACGACCAATACTAAGAATGACCGAAGTTAAGATACCTGGCATTGCGCTTGGTAAGATCAAACGCCAGATAGTGTAGATTTTTGAAGCGCCAAGGCCATATGAGCCTTCACGGTAAGTTTGTGGTACTGCCATCAATGCTTCTTCTGTAGTACGAATGATTACAGGAAGAATCAGGATACTTAGCGTTAGTGCACCCGATAGAATCGAGAAGCCAAGGCCAAGAATCGATACAAAAAAGGTCATACCGAATAGACCGAAGATAATCGACGGAATACCCGCTAGAGACTCAGTACAGAATCGAATCGCTTTAACCAGTCGGCTACCAACTTTCGCATATTCAGTTAGGTAGATTGCCGTCATGATGCCCAGTGGTGCTGCAACGGCAATCGATGCAATTACCATGTAGATCGTGGCGATGATCATTGGGAAAATACCACGCTCTTCACCAGTACGAGTGTAATCGTCAGTGATGAAGTTCCAATCTACGTATTGCAGACCGTTCGATAGGATGTACCAAATAATCCAGAATAAGAAGCCAACAGTGACTGCTGCTGCCGCCCAGATAAAACCTTTTAGGATGTTATCTTTAGTTTGACGGGCTTGTTTTAGTTTTACGAGATCCATATTACTCATCCCCGCTTACTTCGATTTTTCACGGTTAAGATAAAGTAGAGCACCATTTAACATCATGATGAACACTAGAAGTACAACACCGGTTGCGTAGAGTGCATTTGCGTGAACGCCACTTGCGTAAGACATCTCAATCGCAATGTTCGCTGTTAGTGTACGAGCCGAGTCCAAAATACCTTCTGGCATTGCTGGAGCGTTACCCATCACCATGATGATTGCCATGGTTTCACCAAGTGCACGACCGATACCGAGAATAACACCTGTCATAATGCCTGAACGAGCAGCAGGAACGAGCAGCTTAAAAATCGTGTAGATTTTAGAAGCACCCAGTGCAAGTGAACCTTCTTTATAAGTGCGTGGTACTGCACGAATCGAAGTTTCAGAAACCGTAATAACGGTAGGAAGAATCATGATACCCAGAACGATGATACCTGCCAGAATGGTGTTACCCGCTGGTACAGAGAAGATGTTCTGAATCATTGGAACGATAATTACTAGACCAAAGAAGCCGTATACAACCGACGGAATACCCGCTAGAAGTTCAACTGCTGGACGAATAATATCTGCCAGACGCTTAGGAGCAATCTCGGCAATAAAAATAGCGGTTAATACACCTACTGGTACACCAACAACTACAGCGCCTAGTGTCGACACAATCGATGCAACAATCATGGTTGCAACACCGAATAGAGCTGGAGGTAACCAGTCAACACCCAAAACGATGCCAGAAACACCGGCCTCTTGGAATGCAGGGATACTCTCTGCAACGATAAAGTAAGCGATAACGGCTAGTGATACGATGCCGATTACAGCACTCGATAAGAACAAGCCGTGGAAGATTCTTTCTCTCCAGTCAATGCGCTTTTTAGTGCGCAGACTCGGCTTATTGATTTGAGTCGCTTCAGTATTCATAAGCTTTTCACTATTTGCGATGGTCATATATAAAATCTCAAACTTTGTGGCTCAAAAAGAGCTCGAAATAACCAAAGTTGAAAGAAAAGGCTCAGCCTAAAGTCAGGCTGAGCAATAATTTAAAGTGAGTCAGTTAAGATTAGTTAACTGTGATGTAGCCTTTCTTGCCAGCGATAGCTTGAGCTTCGTCTGCAACCATCCAGTCTAGGAACTGTTGAGTTTCAGCTGTTGGAGCGCCAGACTTGTAAAGTACTAGGAAAGGACGAGCAACTTTGTAAGAACCGTTCTTAACGTTATCTACAGTCGCTTCAGCGCCGTCGATAGTTAGAGCTTGAACAGATTCGTCAACTGTACCTAGAGAGATAAAGCCGATTGCGTATGGGTTGCTTGCTACAGAAACTTTAAGTGCGCCGTTACCGTTAGCAACTTGTGCACGTTGAGAGATAGCCGATACTTTCTTATCGCCGATCTTCTTCTTAAGCTTCATGATGTCTTCGAATGCACCACGTGTACCAGATGCAGTATCACGAGTGATTGCTACGATTGGCTTGTCTGCACCACCAACATCTTTCCAGTTAGTGATGTCGCCTTTGTAGATTGAAGTGATTTGCTCAGCAGTAAGAGCAGATACTTCGTTATTTGGGTTTACAACAACTGCGATACCGTCACGAGCGATAACTAGCTCTTTCAGGTCAGCAGACTTCTCTTCTTCTTTAAGGTCACGAGAAGAGATACCTAGGTCAGCACTTCCATTTTTTGCTGCTTTGATGCCTGCAGAAGAACCTGGAGCTTGAATTTCGATGAACACTGGTTCGCCTTTATTCATGTAGGTTTCTGCAAAAACTTCAACCAGTGGAGAAGCACTGTTAGAGCCAACTACAGAGATAGTTTCTTTAGCTGAAGCTGTATTCACTGTTAGAGCGCCTAGAAGTGCGATTGCACCGATAACTGTCTTTTTCATCACAAATTTCCTTTAGTGGCGTTATTGCCGTAATGTTGTGTTTGCTTGAACGGTGCCCACTTTAGAATCCGAATGTGACAGTTGTGTTTCACTAAATTGAAGCCTATATGACAACTGCAATTTATTTTCTTGTTTTCTCCTTATTAGATGCCTTCAAAGTAATACATTACCTTGTTCTATAAGCACTAAGTATTTATTCCAACCAAATTAAAACAACCTGCGTAATTAACCATCACTGCTGTTCGTTACGTAGAACATGGCCAGCCCTGCCCTTATTAGCCTTACCTTTACAAAGGTTAAAAGGCTCAATTGAACGATAAATAATCAATATTTATCAAATACCTATCGCATATATCTAAATCGAATCTATTACTGATTGAATTGTCATTCTCAGAAGTTAGAATCACCCACTAATAACAATAATAACAATTGCTTCTGCTCATTTATTTATTCAAAGAGGGACATTACATGCGCCAACTTCTCAGTGGCTTATCTATAAAAATACAAATACTAATACCTGTACTCTTTTCCGTCGTATTGCTTTTGACGGGGGTTATTATCGGTGGTGACAAACTAGAAAATGCCTTTAAAGAGGTATCTATCGCAACAGACCAGTTGATACTGCATAAAGAAGAACTCAGCGAAATCGTCGACAACAGCTACGGTATGCGCATCAAAGCGATCTACAGCTTATTCAATGCAGATGATGTGAAAACCTTGGTTCAAACTCTTAATGAAAAGCGTGACCTGAACACTCGTCTATTGAACTCCCTAAATACTGTGCCGGGAATGCAAGACGAAGTGGCAGCGATGAGTAAGGCGATGAATCACTATGTCGACTTTTCTCGTACAACAATGCTTCCTTTATTGAAGGCAAAACATGGTAATTCAGCTCTGTCTTCTGACTTCGATACACGTTACCAAGTGGCCATTGACCAATACCGTCATGCAGGTAACGAGATGGTACAAGCCATCAATACCCTATCTAAAAAGCTCAACTTACTTGCAACGCAAGAAGTAGACATCAATGGTCAGCAACACACCAATACACTGGATACGGCAACGGTAGCTCTGTTGGTTATCCTTTCAGTCGCACTAGGCATCAGCTGGGTACTCGCAAGCATCATTGTTAAACCTATCAGTAATATTCAAGCAGCCATGCGTGAAGTTGCTAAAGGTAACTTGTTAGTTAAAGCTGAAGAGTACGGCGATAACGAAATCTCTCGCCTAGCAAAAGACGTTAACCAATCGGTAGACCAACTACGTGACACCGTAAGTTCACTTTCTCGAATCAGTATTGAAGTCGCTTCTGCTTCCACAGAGCTAGCAGCGGTAATGACGCAATCAAGCGCGAACTCAGATCAAGAGAAGCAAGAAGTCGAGCAAGTTGCTTCAGCAGTGAATCAATTGGAGAGCACAGCTTCTCACGTTAACGAGAATGCCGTTCAAGCAGATTCGGCGTCTAAGCAAGCTGACGAGATGGCAACGCATAGCATGAGTTTGTTTAACGAAAGCAACAAAGCCAATGAGCAAATGGCCATTCAGCTTAGTGAAGCAGCGAACGTTGTCGGAACACTGAAAGAACACTCTGAACAGATTGGTAAAGTGATTGAAGTGATTCAAAGCATCTCGGAACAGACCAACCTACTTGCGCTTAACGCGGCTATTGAAGCGGCGCGTGCGGGAGAAAGCGGTCGTGGTTTCGCGGTGGTTGCCGATGAAGTTCGAATGCTAGCAGCACGTACTCAAGACTCAACCAAAGAGATCCAAACCATTATCGAAGGTTTGCAAATTCAATCTGGCAACGCTAATGAAAGCATGAGCAACTCTCTGGCTATGCTAGAGCAAAACCAAGCGCTTGCTAGTGAAGTGAGTATCGCCCTTTCTGGTATCGCTAACTCGGTAACGGACATGACGGAAATCAACACTCAAGTAGCCTCTGCAGCCGAAGAGCAAAGCCAAGTAACGTCAGATATCAACCGCAATATCTCAAACATCTACAGCTTGGTAAGCCAGAACGTAACCGGCATTACCCAAGCTGCTGCTGCCAGCCATGAGTTATCCAACCTTGCCGAGCAACAGAAGCAACAGTTGGGCTTCTTTAAGGTTTAAGACTTGTTGTTTGACTTTATAGTCGAAACAACCCACCTCGTAGCAAAAAACCAGTCACTCGTGACTGGTTCTTTATTCATAGTCTCTTTCATTAAACGAACCTCGCTACTCAAGCTCTGCATCCCAAATTCGTTCTATCGCTTCGACTCTTCTGATCTGCTTTGAAGGAAAGTGGGCAACTCTTAGGTCCGCAATTGTCTCTTGTCGTTCGGCCTGTGATAGCCCAGTGTCGTCTAAAATATCTTTTCGTTCCGCTAAGTAAATTTCTAAAGCACCTTCAAAATCCGCTCTTTGTTGGTCCAGTACTTCAAGCCTTTGCGCCGCTTCATCACCCACTAGTTCATTTCGCTTCAAATATTTCTCTTGCTGATCAAGCCCTTCAGAATTGGATAATTGTTGAAGTAACACCTGATTCTTGTGACTTGTTTGAACATAATCGGCTTGCTCAGAGATTAAAGAATCTAACCGTTGTTGGTACTCCAGCTCATTCAACCCTTCTTGCTTCAATCGAAGCTTTTCTAGGGCAATTTCCCTCATTTGGTTATCGTGAGTAAATAAAATACTTATCTCACTCGGGCTAAAAAACTGAGCCTGAAGATCGAGTAAGGCTAGGTTTAAGCGTTGTAGATCATCGACAGAGATCGAGGAGGGATCGAACTGGACGTCCAATGACGTCAATGCCGATTTGTAGTCAAGATATTTGGCAAACAAGGCCTCGTCGACAATAGCACCTTGTGATTGAGCATGATGTTGAGCAACGTTGCTGCGAATATCTTCAAGGGTTAGCTCTGTTTGTCCAGATACAAAGTAGTCCATAGTGTCTTTTGCCGATGCACTATCAATATCGGTATCTTGTTGAGAACTCACTTTCAATGAGGAGATGCTTTGTTGCTTGTTATTACTTGGGTTTAAGCCCTCTTCCACTGGATATAAAAGAAAGACCGCCGCTGCACTCATCAGGGCTATCGTGGTTATCGAAAAAATGGCGGCCTTAGTCATTATATTTTCCTTATGGTGTTAATGAATCATCAGAACAGACTACAAGCCCGCCAACTTCAATCGGTTAGCGTGCTGGCGATACAATGTCACCGGATCAGTCTCAAACAAATGATGAATGCCCAGCAAACCATTGATCTCATCCAGATGGTTCATTTTGTAATCATCGCCAATCACTTTACCTAGGTGAGCACTACAGGCTCCAACAAGCCCATCATTTGGTTCGTTAAACGCTAATCCAAGTACAGTCATCGCCGCATCGGTCGGGTCCAGAAGGTTGGTAAAAGTGGAAGACCCTGTCCATGAGTAGTAATAAACACCGTTGCTGGCTTGCCACTCACCATCACCGCATGCTGAGGTTGGAACCCCTTCAGGGTAAAACTGGTTGAAAGCAAGAGAGCCTTCTGTGGTCAGCGCCTCTAATGATGCCAAGCCATCTTGTTCTAGATCAGAACCACCGGACAGTAGATTGATGAGTGTCGTCAAACCACCAGCCAACTTAACTGCAATCCCTTCTGAAACTGAACCCTCAGGTACCGTTCCACGGACTAAATCAGCCACTTTTGAACCTTTATGAACGCCACCAATACTCGTTACCGATGCGACAAGGTCTGGTCTCACTGAGGCCACATACCGCGCCGTAGGGCCACCATGACTGTGCCCGACAAGGTTGACCTTATTTGCTCCGGTTGCGGCTAGAAGTGTTTCGACTTGAGCCAGTAACTGCTCTCCCCTAACCTCTGAACTATTCGTCGCTGATACCTGTGCAACGTATACGCTCGCGCCATCTTTGGTTAAGGATTCAGGCACTCCGTAGAAGTAATCCACACCCGCTAACGTATCAAACCCAAATAAGCCGTGCACCAACACAATGGGATATTTGGTTTCAGTGTATCCACTTACTTCTAACGCCGATGCGCTCGTTCCTGCATAGACACCCATGCTGGATAGGCAGGCAATTGTCCAAATTAATATCTTTTTCAATGCTCTTTCCTTAAACAAGTTAGACCTCTGATGAGTACAAAAAACGTAGGTGATAATTTTATAAAACCAAAAATAGTGACTCGAGATTTGTGATGTTGAACTTGAAATAAACAATCGGGATTAACATTAAGCAGGTGAAGAATAAACAATAAAATTAACAATAAGATATTGATTAAAATGACATTTATCCAATATGGCGTGTTAATTATTGACTTTTAAGTCCCAAGAACAAGAACCAAAAAGTCGTTGGAAGTTTGATGCTTATGCCAGTTATGAAACACAGGCGTTATGAATAAATTGACGAGAACCATCAATTATCGATATAGGTCGTCCGAGTAATTTGTTTACTCAGTTATCAACAAAAAACAACGTTTATTCGGCTTACCTACACATAAAAAGAGAACATAGTGATGAAATACACGGCTTTGATACTCGCGTTAACCGTACCTTTTGGTGCCTATGCTGCTGAAAATTCAACACCAACACCTGAATCCATTACCTCGACTGAATTACTCAGTACACAAGGTTCGGAAACCTACTCTTACGTCCGATGCTGGTATCGCACCGATGCATCTCATGACTCAGCGGCCACAGATTGGAAATGGGCGAAAAAAGAAAACGGGGATTATTACACGATCAACGGATATTGGTGGTCGTCCGTCTCATTCAAAAATATGTTTTACAGTGATACCCCACAATCTGAAATCAAACAGCGTTGTGAACAGACACTCGATATCCAACACGACGTTGCCGATATCACTTATTTTGCGGCAGACAACCGCTTTTCTTACAACCATTCAATCTGGACCAACGATAACGTAGTTCAAGCCAATACCATTAATCGCATCGTTACTTTTGGTGATAGTCTTTCTGATACTGGTAACTTATTTAATGGTTCTCAATGGATTTTCCCGAACGCGGACTCGTGGTTTCTAGGGCATTTTTCCAATGGCTTAGTCTGGACAGAATATCTAGCAAAAGCCAAAGACGTCCCTTTATATAACTGGGCCGTAGGTGGTGCAGCAGGTACCAATCAATACGTCGCGTTGACTGGTGTATATGACCAAGTCACTTCTTACTTAACTTACATGAAAGTCGCCAAAAACTATCGACCAGAAAACTCACTGTTTACTTTGGAGTTTGGGCTCAATGACTTTATGAATTACGACCGAGAAGTCGCTGATGTTAAAGCCGATTTCAGCAGCGCTCTCATCCGCTTAACAGAATCTGGTGCTAACAATATCTTGTTATTCACACTGCCAGATGCAACTAAGGCCCCTCAATTCAAGTACTCGACCGAACAAGAGATCATTAAGGTTCGTGGCAAGATCATTGAGTTCAATCAGTTCATCAAAGCACAGGCCGAGTATTACCAAAACATGGGGAAAAATGTGGTGCTGTTCGATGCAAGTGCGTTGTTCGCAAGCATCACCGACAACCCACAACAGCATGGCTTTAGAAATGCGAGTGATGCTTGCCTAGATATCAATAGAAGCTCCGCTGCCGACTACTTACGAAGCCATAGCTTAACCAATGACTGTGCGACCTATGGTTCAGATAGCTATGTATTTTGGGGCGTAACACATCCTACTACCGCTACTCACAAGTATATTGCCGACCATATCTTGGCCTATTCGTTCTCTACCTTTAATTTCTAGTGAATTAGCGACTGATCTGTATCTTCAAATACCAAATGAAATACTAAGTATCAGTGGCTTACATAAATTGCAGATACAAAAAAACCGCCTATTTAGGCGGTTTTTATTTATCTGAGTTTTATCAAGAAGCCTTTAGGCTAACGAGTGATTACTCGTCGTCCACTTTTGGTGCTACTTTCTTCTTAGGGATAAACACGCTATCACCCACAGCCACATTTTGGTGGAAACTCTTATCGCGTTTAACTGGTTTCTTCGCTGTCTTCTTAGCTTGAGGTTTACCCGCTTTCTTAGCTGGACCGCTCTTCTTGAAGGCTGGTTTGCGAGGCTTGATGCCTTTGAACTTACCTTTAAGTCCTTCAAGAACTGAGAAGTTAAGATCTTGCTGTAGGTAAAGCTCAACGCGCTTAAAGCTGTCCCAGTCTTTTGGACCAACCAAAGAGATTGCATCACCTTTATTACCAGCTCGGCCTGTACGACCAACACGGTGAACGTACTCTTCGGTATGCTTAGGCATATCAAAGTTGATAACATGGCTCACGTTTGGAATATCAATACCACGTGACGCAACATCTGTTGTTACTAGAATCTTGTAAACCGCACGCTCAAACTGGCTCATGATGGCATTACGTTGCGTTTGGTTTAGGTTACCACTCAGTGCAACCGCTTTTAGTTTCTTCTCGTTAAGCTTGTCGGTTAGACGATCAGTATCAGCACGAGTTGCCGTGAAGATCATAACCTGACGGTACTCAGCCTCTTCCAGAACGCGATCTAAAATCGCCTCTTTATGATCCAAGTGATCGCACAGGTAGAACTTCTGCGTGATATCAAGGTGCTGCTCATTCGAAACACCCACTGAAATGCGCTTAGGTGCGTCTAGCATCTCATTAGCAATATCGTTCACTTCTGCGTGGTCAAGCGTTGCAGAGAACATCAAGGTTTGACGACGGCGGTGCTTAGCAGCATTCGCAATACAGCGCAGTTCAGGTGCAAAGCCTAGGTCAAGCATTCGGTCTGCTTCATCAAGGATCAGGGTTTCAACACCATCTAGGAACAACGAGCGATGCTCTAGGTGATCGGCTAAACGGCCAGGAGTCGCTACGATAAAACGAGGGTATTTACGAAGTGCTTTAACCTGATCATTAAAGTTCTCACCACCTAGGATAAGAGTCGCTTCGTAAGACAGACCACCCAGCATGCTGCGTAGTTCGCCATATACCTGCTTAGCCAACTCACGAGTAGGAGCCAAGATTACACCACGAGGATCACGAGCAGAAAACGCTTTGGTTTTTAATGCTTTGTGAATCATCGGCAAAACAAACGCCAATGTTTTACCTGAACCCGTTTTTGATGAAGCCAATAGATCCTTACCGGCAATAGCAACAGGGATCGCTTTCGATTGGATCTCTGTCGCTTTCTTAAAGTCGTAATGTTTTAAGTTCTTCAGTAAGCGGTTATCTAAGCCTAAATCTTTAAAGTGCAAAGGACTCTCCAGTCATGATGGTATTGAATAAAATTATTTTAACGCGACATGATACCGCGAAAATGCTTTATAAGGATAGAGATCACAGTAAATTTATCCTTACCAACAAAGTTGTTTAGAGCATTGTATGCGTTGACAACAAAGGGCTGCCTCCATTAAACCAAAGACAAAGCTCTTCAAAATAAGCCATCTCATAAGTGAGACAGAACGTGATGCTCAGCTAATTACCTCAAAAATTTAGCAATTTCTTTAGTTATTGTTTTTGCGCTTAAAAAATTAGTCGCTACAATCATTAATGAAGCGACTATATGATAAAGAATGTATAGCGCATCTTTTGATGTTAAATAAGCAAGGAGTTCTTATGAATAAGACGTTAATCGCAGCTGCAGCCTCAGTTTTCATTCTAGCTGGTTGTTCTTCAGAGCCAGAAGAAGCTGCAGTGTCAGAAATGGATCAACTAACTAACCAAGTCGCTCAGCTTACAAGTGAAGTTGAAGCACTTAAGAGTGATAAAGCAGCAGCAGAAATGAAAGCTCAAGAAGCTTCTGAAGCCGCTATGGCAGCAAAAGAAGAAGCGGATCGTGCTAACGACCGTATCGACAACATCGCTGAGTCTTACACTAAGTAGTTTGATATTTAAGCGCGATTAAGCTGTAGATTAAATAAGTCGCAAAAGCAGTAAATTGATAGCACCACCTCTTCACAGATGTGGTGCTTTTGTTTTTTAGGGAGAATTTGTGAATCTAGTAGAGCAGCTGCCTCAGATAAGAAGAAGTGCGTTAAAACTCAATCACCGGTGGAGCGATTTCAACAGGTACACCATTTTGCGCAAAGATAACCGCTTTGGCTTTTGAATTAGGCAAATCTGCATCTTCCAGCCACCACTTCAATTCAACAGGGATTTGTAGTGATTTCTTAGAACCGTCACTTCGAGTTAATGGCTCATGCGCTTCAACAAACACGCTTCGATCTGGTTCTAACGAGACCTTAATCGGCTCATTAATAATCGTCACTTGCTCACCGCGGCTCACCTGCTCAAAAAGCCACTCAATATCTTTAGGTTCCATACGAATACAACCGGAACTAACCCGCAGACCAATCCCAAAGTCTTTGTTGGTGCCATGTATCAGGTAGTCCCCCGCTCCATACGCAAGTCGCAGCGCGTACTCACCTAGAGGGTTTTCTGCTCCTGCAGGAACAACTTTCGGCAACTCAATACCTTTTTCTAGATACTCTTCACGGATTGACTTAGGCGGCGTCCAGGTCGGGTTTGGTCTCTTTTGGCTGATCTTGGTGATCATCTCAGGGGTGTCACGTCCAATCCGGCCAATACCAACGGGGAATACGTGCACCTGATTCTTCTCTGGCTCAAAGTAGTACAACCTAAGCTCAGCCAAGTTAATCACTATCCCTTCTCTTGGGGTATCAGGAAGAATGAGACGACTGGGAATACTTAGCACGTAACCTTCAGGGGGAAGAAAAGGATCAACGCCTTTATTTGCCGCCATTAAAGAGAGAAAACCGATATCGTATTGCTTGGCAATGATGGCTAACGTTTCACCTGCAGCAACTTCATGCTGTTGTATCCGGCCAACAATACGGCTCTCCTTCGGAGGAAGCTCAAAAGTTGCCGCAGAGGCCCACGACGACGCAATCCCAGCAGCAATCAAAGTCCCTTTCACAGCAAAGCTAGTTATTCGCTGTACGAGCAAAGCGATCTTATGTATTTGTGTTTTCATGGAGTACAAAAGCGTCGAGTTAGCGCAATACAACATACAATTCCTTGGTTTGCCGTCTTTATCAAAGTTTAGATTATCGCTGTTCAAACATCTCTACAATGTATTGTTACCTCAATCACCTTATGCAATTGCTCTTTCGTTTGAGTGTTTCCTTTGGCGTTGTTGATCAAATCAGCTAAAGGACGTATCTATCCTACGGAACTTACCTGTTAGTTTCTAATAGGCATACCTAGTCCTAGAACTTTGTTCATTGCTTTGACGTTTGCTAACGCCTCACCAACTTGAGCGTTATAACATCTCAAGCTCAATGTGCCGCTAGTCAGTCCTTTATATCGGGACATTGCCGTCTCAGAGATTGAACGGTCGTGGTAGCCAGAGTCAGTTTTTCATTGAGTTAGCGAATCGTTTTTAAGTGCATCGACCACTTCATTTCGAGGGTGTCCCTCTTCCCAATAACCAGCATTTATTCTGGGAGGTATGAGAGGTTTGCAACCCTTGTTTTGCAATACTTCATGGCACTTTTTTGTGTCGTAAGCACCATCTGCTGATACGGAATGAACTTTCCTACGCAGCGGATTCAATAATGTTGGGAGAGCTTCGCTA
>NZ_JAKEUW010000055.1:0-38336 GCF_022398115.1 Vibrio sp. Isolate22
GCTAAGCTAACTCAATGGAAAACTGACTCTGGCTACCACGACCGTTCAATCTCTGAGACGGCAATGTCCCGATATAAAGGACTGACTAGCGGCACATTGAGCTTGAGATGTTATAACGCTCAAGTTGGTGAGGCGTTAGCAAACGTCAAAGCAATGAACAAAGTTCTAGGACTAGGTATGCCTATTAGAAACTAACAGGTAAGTTCCGTAGGATAGATACGTCCTTTAGCTGATTTGATCAACAACGCCCATTATGGCTGTCACCGTTCTCAGCCAGCTCTTTCTGGATGCGCCTCGCACCATCTCGGCCTTTGCTGCTGTCAAAAACCTTCTTGACCTTGGTATCGAGCTCTTGGCGAGCAGCCTCGCGCTGGATGGCCTTGTGGCGGTGCTTAATCCAGTAATAAAACCCACTTCGAGAAACCCCGAACACCTTGGCCATACGGACTACATTGAAGCACAGCAGGTGTTCGAGCATAAATTCGTAGCAATCTACTTTAGATTTTTCGCGAAGTAGGTGGCGGCCTTTTTTACTATATCTAGCTCTTCAGTTTGCTCAGCCAATTGCCTTTTAAGCTTGGCGACTTCAGCGGCTAGATCTTTTTCCCGCTGACTTGTGCTGGTGTCTTTCTTGACTGCCTTACGCCAACCGTAGATCTGAGATTCGTATAACCCGAGCTGTCTCGCTGCCGCAGCTACTCCCACTTTCTCTGCTAGCTTCAGGGCTTCTGCTTTAAATTCAGAAGAATGGATAATACGTTTTTTCTTGCTTGTCATGGTTCACCTCGTTAGTGATTGTACTCACTTAACTCGGTGTCCAAAACTGATGGTGCGGATCAGAGTTTGAGTTGATTTATGATAGCGCACCGATCTTTCTTAAAGTAGCAATGGCATTAACGTTAGAGACAACTCATGCCATCAATGAGATCTGTCGTATCAAATACAACATACGCACGCCAAAGGATAACCGTTGTGGAATTGTCTGGAATGAGGACAAGCAACCTATTTTAGTGGATGGCGAAAAAATTTATGGTTACTTATATATCCATAGACAAAAGGTATTAAATTCCGACGCATCTAGAGTAAAGATCCCCGTCACTCAGTCTATCTATGACATTGTACAGCTGAGTTATACAGACCGTATACGCTGCCCTTATATCGTTCACATGAAACCGATACAAAGACAAAGAGGCGTGGCAAAAGATTGTGATCATATCTACCAAGTGCAAAGCCATTACCTCAGCAAGCAGTTCAGCAGGGTACGTGACAAAGTTGGTGTGAAGTCGCACTTACCAAGTAACGAAAGACCGACGTACCATGAAATTCGTTCCTTAGCAGCTCGAATGATTGAAGAAAAAGGGTTAAGTGCTACAAAGAGAATGGCCCATAGCAACTCAAAAACCACGGAAATCTATACAAAACCTGACCAAGCCGTATGGAATGAGTGTGAGCCAATTTCAGTTAAGCAATACCCGAACGATAACTAAATGGATGTGGGGAGGTTTTCAATAGCTTCCATCCTGAGCTAAATAAAACCTAAGACAGAGAAGAGCAACATGCTTTGGCTCCCTGCAGCTGTCAGCACTAGGGCTTCAACTGACTGGTTATTTTCGTCCTCTAGCTGCGCGTTTCTGTGCCATTGCACCATCTTTCGCCAATATTCCGCGACCGTACCTCATCACCATAGCCGGTGTGGACCAACGTCCAGCTTGCTGTACTTGCAAGATGGTGTATCCATCGGTCAATAAATCCTGACACGCGCCAACTCTTGCACTGTGGCCAGTAAAAGTGGCAATACCAACCTTACCCAAATTAAGCGCTTCCCATGCTTTATTGAAGATCTGCTCGATAGTCCATGACGTCATTTTCTTATGTTTTTTGCCGCTTTCAGGGTGGGCTGGGTCGATTAACTTTGGTCTATATGGCGTGTTGTGTCGGCTCACACCGACGAACAAGAAGGCTTGTTCATCAGTGTCATCAAGCCCTGCTAATTCTACGTATTCATGAATAATATCAACAGCTTCCGGACTAAAAACCACTGTATCTGGTTCGCCACTATGATTAGATTTGGTGATAGGGATGGTAAGCAAAGCCGTTCCGTCACCTGGGTACTCTAAGTGACCAAAACGGATATTTGCGATTTCCGACGCACGAAGTAGGGTTTCATAAGCAACAGTCAGCAAAGCCAGATCACGACGATACCGTAGGCTAGGGGAATGACGCCACAATTCGGTTATCTTATCTAAGTGTTTCTCTCGAAACGCTGAAGCCTGTACAATTCGTTCACCCGCCTCAACTTTTCTTCGAAAGATACCGGCCATCTTGTCACGCACGATTTCATCAAGAAATGGATCCGGACAACCCGAGATACGATGAATTTTTGAAATGGCCCACGCATAAGATCGATTTGAGTTACGGTGTAAGTCGTCGACCTTATCTTCAAAGAATAATTCGATGGTTTCTGCGGCTGCTGGCAATGGGTGATGTTCATGCTCGTGACACCATTTCTCAAATCGTGACCAGTTGCTATAAAGCTGAGAAAGTGAGTTCTTAGCATAACGCTCTTCACGTTTATTGAACTCTCGCAAAAGATGGTGAATAGCATCTTGAATTTTTTGGTACTGTTCGTTCGATGTACCGTGCTTTCGTGCGAGCATGATCGCTTGGTGAACATGTTCTGGCCTTAAACGGGAAAAGTCCGTATGAAGTGAGATTTCAGTGCCGACCATATCATTTCCAACTTATGCTTTCGTAGTTCGTTACAGTCTAACCAATTCCCTGTATTTTTTCTAGATCACATATAATTGTAATTATCTGAGATCTAGAAAATTGAGATATTTGAGCTTTCAATCTCATGAACAATCACCGCTGCATAGTTATTAGTTAAAAGCATTACAGTGTCACTTAATTAGGTAGAGTAGGGCAGTTGTAATGTCGTAGTTGGTGCGCAACCAGATAAAATAAGATTTCTAATAAGGTGCGATGTCTCACATAGCACTATCGAACAGCGAACAGGTGTTCGTTCTTTGTGGACGTTCGCTGTATGTTCGATTAAAATGTATGAAATCCAAATCTGAACTTGAGTACCATCCAATGAGCGACATCAGCACACAGAAAGACCTTACCGCAGAACAGTTACAACGACGCCAACGTGTTTTCGAGATTTGTGATTCGCTCTTCGTTAAAGGCGAAAAAACCAGTGTGCGAAATGTGCTATCGATGATGCCAGATGTAAAATCTACCAGCACAATCAATGTGGATGTCCGTGAATGGAATACTCAAGCTAAGAACAAACGAATGGACTTATTCCGCGAGCGTGGTTTTAGTGATGAATTCGTTGAATTGTTCTCTACTGAAATTACTCGGTTAAGTGCGGCCAAAGACGCAGAGCACAATGCCGAAGTACTCATGTATAAAGATGAAGCAGATCTGGCCAACGAACTCCTTTTGAAAACTGAGGGTGACCTTGAGTTGGCTGGTGTTCAGTTGCAAGAAGCGAACACTACCATTTCATTGAAAGACAAAGAAATAACTAAATTAAAAACCGAGCTTGAGCAAAGCCAGAAGAACTGTGAAGGTATTGAAACGCGCCTAAGTGATGAGATTGGTGTGTTACAGGACAATGCGAATAATCTAAAGGTCGAATTGGACAAGCATCAAAGTTCACTAGCTGAAGCCGAGGTGAAGCTAGAAAACCAAGTCACTGTGATTAAGAATCTAGAAAATCAGCTTACAGATTGTCGCAAGCAAATTTCTGAACTAAGTGACACTGTGACGCAAAAGTCGGGTGAGATCATCAGATTTGAAACACAGGCTCAAGGTGACGCTCAACTCCTTCAGGAATTACGCGAGAGTCGAAACAAATTCAGTACCGACCTATCGGAACTTGAAACCGAATATATCACATCGAAATCTGAGAATGCTCGCCTAAGCAGTGAGTTGGAACAAGCCATGATTAGGTTTGGTAATGCATCCGAACGACTTACCTCACTCTCAGACCAGTTGACTGAGCTACGAATGTCTAACAGTCAGAACCTAAGCACCATTGAAAGACAAGGTGCCTTCAACACTCGCCTAGAACAAGATATTAAGCGTCTTACTGAGCAAAACGAAACACAGGAAAAGGAACTATCGACTAAACAGGCGATCATCAAAGAACTTGAGGCCAAAAACACTCAGTTAGACAATAAGTAAGCCCAAGTTATTTGACACTCAGTTTTCCATTAAATGGTGTACAACCTTATGTGTACTCATCTAACTGGAGAAAATTATGAGAGCGACAACAAGCTTGTGTGATGTGTTCCAGGACACGAAATTTTCAGCGGTCAAAGATAAACTCAAGGATCTTGCGGAAATCAATAAACTGTTTCATGAAGAGTTTCCACACTACGGCAATCAGCTGCGTGTGGCGAACATCAGTGGAGGTTGCATTGCCATTGAGACGCCAAATAGCATGCTACTCACGAGATTGAAATTTGACAGAATACAAATTCTAAAATGGGCTGAGTCCGTTGATTTGTCTGCCAATGATCTGAAACTAACCGTCAATCCGGCATTGTATAAGCAGTTAGGATCAGATGTTTATGGTCAAGGATCGCCTAAGCATCGAAAATAGAGTGTTTAATTGACAACACAATAGCTCGCCCAACCTAAGATGGGTTTGTGGCAATATAATGCGCCATGACAACGTATTGACGAATCCATATGAAAATATGGCAGAGTGAAAGTCGCCTAACAGCGACTTTTTCATTTCTACAGTAAGTTGCTCTACTCTATTGAGTCGTTCATAAGACTCCTCTACATCCGATGCTTGAACCCTGCAGACTTTAAACCATTCACTCAAATCAACTTTGTGTATTTATCCACCAGCCACTAACAAATTTTGTGGATATCTCACCACCCTATTGAGCTCAGAGGCTTCAAACCGATATTTGTACAATCTATGTATGAATTTAAGCGCCTTATTTACACACTTCTCATTCACATCAGAGTATTAATTGATTAATACCCGACAAGGGTAATTGAGGGGTTAGCTATGCTTACAATATTATTCACCTTCGTGGACAAAAGTAAGTAATCCAATTGCCCCGATGTTTTTGCAAATTATCAAGAAAACAAATTTAAGAGGGAAATTGGAATGGTACAAAAAATTATTAATGTACTGACAGGACTCGCTTTAGCACTAACACTTCTATATCTAACATACGATGTTATTAAGAATCTATATATTGCGGTGATAGGTGGGCTCCCAATTTGACTAGCAACAGCCTTTGCGACGTATCGCACTCAGATAACACACTCAATCAATGCATGAAATTGAGCCCTCTATTTGCACACTTGTCATTAAGATTGCTGTTCAATTGAACGGACTGTAATGGATTTAGCAAAGAGATGTGACTATGACGGACGCAATACAAAATGAATATCAGAAAGAGAGAAACGTGCTCGCGATATCTCTGTTTGTACCTTTGGTGGCCGCAACTTGCCTTGCAGGAATATTGATTGGTAAGGGTAAAGTTGAGCTATCAATCTTTCACGAAGTCAGTGTGATTTTGGCGTGCAGCGGATTTATCATTGGTATCATTTTTGGCAATCGACTTGTGTTGACACAAATGGAAAAAGTCATCGCGATCCGAGAACGCAGTCAACGCGCCGTTAGGATACGAGAAGCACTGTTAAATGGCGAGATCAAACCCTATTTCCAAAGTAGGGTATCTGAAAAAAGCGGTAAAATTAATGGCTGTGAAGCTTTGGCCAGGTGGGAATCTCAACATGGCGTGATACCACCTGCAGAGTTCATCCCTTTCTCGATAGAAGAGGGTTTAATTTCAACCATAGACACCGAAATTGCAGTTGTCGGCGGACAACTAAGATCGAAACTCAGACAATAAAGTTCGCAACTTTAACATTAAAGATTGAAACTTTTAGGGATAAGCACTCCTCCTGCTGAAACACGTTTTTGGACATTTCTGTGTTAGTGGTTTTGCTAAATTAGCAATTCATGAATAACTACAAGTATGGAAAGTCACTAACTTGGTGCCATGCGTTAATAGACCAGTTCAAGGCGCAATGCCCCTCGACCATCATCGAATAATTTACTTAATAAAGTGGCTTCAGGCTTGTTCAACACTCGGAATTTAGTGTTGGCTTAGCAACACCTTAATCCTTATTTGTTATGCCTCTTGGTCACGATAGACATTCGGTTGCCAGATTTGCATTAATATCTCTGGATTTTCTACTGGTCTAAAACCGAATTGAGCATAGAGCCCGTGAGCATCCCTAGTAGCCAAAACCATCCTACGGAGTCCTTTTACATCAGCGTGTTCGACTATCGTTTGCACTAACAACTTGCTCAGACCTCTCCCTCTATGACGATCGTCAATAAACACATCCGCAAGGTAAGCGAATGTAGCTCTATCTGTTATGAGTCGAGCAAAGCCAACTTGATCGCCAGTGTCAGTAAAAACACCAAAACAAAAAGAGTTTGATATCGCCTTTTTCAAAGTTTCTCTTGGAATCTCAGAAGCCCAATAACTACGTGAAATAAATTTATAGATAAACTCAAAGTCGAGGCCTTCATTGTTTGTGCTTACTTTGTATCCTTGCATTACTCTCCATCCTTGAGACATAACGCCTGCATCTTGCGAATCCCCTCATAATCAGGCGTAAAAACAATGAGGTAGACGCGCATCGCCGTCTTTGATCTAATGAATATTGCTGAACACACATTTCGAACAAGTGGGTTAACAATGCGCGACATTCAGATTCTACAGCAAACCATACAAGACCAATGCCCCTCCATTCACAAAAAACGCGTTAATTCTCTGATACTTGCTACAAAAAGTGTACTTGACGGTTCAGACTTAACGCTGACTAAACTAGGTCGAAAACTAGAAACTAATACCACGGTAAAACATGCGATCAAACGCGTTGATAGACTGCTTGGAAATCGCCAACTACATCGTGAAAAAGACCTTATTTATAAATGGCATGCCTACTTAATAACGGGCGCTAACCCATGCCCTGCGATCCTTGTGGATTGGTCTGATGTTCGTGAACAACTTCGTTATATGACGTTAAGAGCATCCGTTGCACTTGATGGTCGAGCCGTCACAATCTTTGAACAAGTTTTTGAGTATGGCCAATACAATTCACCGAAAAGTCACCAAACATTCCTCGATAAATTGCAGAGTATTTTGCCGAATAAAATCAGTCCGATCATCGTTTCTGATGCGGGTTTTAGAAATACTTGGTTCCGCCAAGTTCAGGAGAAAGGTTGGTTTTGGTTAGGTCGTGTCCGAGGTGAAGTATCAATCAAACAACCTCAAAAACCTTGGGTCTCAAATAAAACCTTTTATCCAAACGCTGTCCATAAACCCAAATATCTTGGCAACTGCTTATTAGCAAAGAGATCACCGATATCTTGTGAAGCCTATGTTTATAAGGGATTAGAAAAAGGCCGAAAAGCCCAGCGCCATAGTAGAACCAGCCAAAAACACTCCGCTACACATCTCTATCAACGCAGTGCAAAGGAGCCGTGGCTACTCGCGACTAATGTCCCTCGACATATCTTAAATGAAGTGCAAATTACCAATCTGTACGCCAAGCGTATGCAGATAGAAGAAGACTTCCGCGATCTAAAGAGTACCGCCTATGGGAGCGCACTTCGTCACAACAGAACTCGCTGTACTAAGCGATTAGATATCCTGCTTCTTATTGCGTTGCTCGCTGAAATCTTGATGTGGTGGAATGGCCTAATTGCAGTACAAGCCAAATGGCATTTTGACTTCCAAGCCAACAGCATTAAACACCGCCGAGTTCCATCCATACCTCGTCTAGGGAGAGAGGTACGAAATCATCGGCGATATCAAATTAATGAATCCCAATATCAATGGGGAATGTTCGAATATCAAAGGCTCACACACAACGCAGGACTAGGGAAATTATGAGGGGATC
Source organism: Vibrio sp. Isolate22 (assembly GCF_022398115.1). NCBI lineage: Bacteria > Pseudomonadati > Pseudomonadota > Gammaproteobacteria > Vibrionales > Vibrionaceae > Vibrio > Vibrio sp. Isolate22. The sequence continues at coordinate 7,957 of NZ_JAKEUW010000055.1, forward strand.
CGTCAGCGCCTGCATAACACGTTTGCTACTATACAGACCTAGCTGAATTTTACTGCCTTAATCACTGAAACTAAGGACAAACTGACAACGCCGAGTGTAGCAAATCGTGTTGATGCATTTGTTATAAGCACATCTTGGCGTAAACCAAAGTATTATCCAATTCACCCGATGGTAAACGTCGAGCACTCATTAATTGAGCTTCAAATTGGAAACCACAACGCTTTGCTACAGCCTGACTTTTTAAGTTTGAGCTAGCCATTTTAATTTCTAATCGTTGAGCGTGATTATCAGTGAAGGCATATTTTTCAATAATATTTACAGCTTCTGTTATATAACCCTTACCTACTTTCGACGTTTGTAACCAATAGCCAATTTCAAAATAAGGAACAGATTTATCTCGAACAATAAACCCGATAACACCGATAAATACACCAGTTTCTTTTTCGATGATATTAAACCAAAACTCACCAGTGAAATTGGTAAAATTAGCTAGAGCCTCTTTGATATTATGCTTGAGTTCATTCTCTGTTAGTGACTCAGAAACCCAAGGCAAAAATTGGGATAATTCAGCCCGACTTTCATTAATAACTGTCAGCATTGAACCCGCATATTTCAAAGATGGTGGGACTAATTTTATTCTCTCATTTTCCATATGAGTACCCTATTTTGACTGTGCTTATAACGAATGACATGGATTCCCCCCTTCCGAGGATCTGCCACACTTATGTGGTACTTAAATGCATCGGAGGCACCATGCCTGATTATTCTTATTTCTGCGGTATCGACCTAGCTAAAAACCACTTTAGTCTTCATGCCGTAGACCAAAATGGTAAGGTCATACTTCATAAGTCAGTAACCCGCTCTAAACTACTGACTACAATAGCAAATATGCCACTCATGCGTATAGGCGTTGAAGCGTGTGGTGGTGCACATTATTGGGCAAGAACACTCAATAAACTGGGTCACGACGCCCGTATTATGGCCGTTAAATACGTAGTTCCTTATCGAACTAAGGGAAAGAACGCACCTACCTGAAAAACCGAAGACTCAGAAGGATGCATGGTTGAGGAGTATCATAGATCGTATCGGTTTCAAGAAGGCCTGCATTGCACTGGCTAACAAGGTGGTACGGACTGCGTGGGCAATGCTTCGGTATGAGACTGAATACAAACCAGTTTTACTCACCGATTAATCACTAATAAATTGTGATATTTCACAAAATGATGAAGCATAAAAGGTAAGACCAACCTACTGAAAACCTGACCTTTCCGTCATGCTTTCCAAGCTGCTAACTCGATGAGGACAGTAGGTGCGCAAAACATCAAAGGCTAGAGGGTAGCTCCTTCAATAAGAAGCCGAATATACGACCGCATCTTAACTTTCATTGCAAAAATCACTTTGTAAATACGTGGATTCCATATACGAAAAGGGGCAAAACCTTCTTAGAACCATCATACCTAAAACGTACCACGGGTAAAAATTCAGCAACAGGAAGCCTCTGGACATAAATAAGTTTCGAGGGGAACCCGAGCATTTGCAAAAATATAGCAACCTTAATTAACTCAGTGTCTCTAATTTATATGATGCGGGTTACTACTAGTTACCCATGCAAACCAGCGGTAATACTATAAGTACCAAACGCGAACAGGCATAAACATTTTATAACAGTCGTTTATAGTTTCTCTTTTTCTCCAAGATGCTGGGTAAACCTTAATAGATAACCGTCTAGATCCTGTATTAAAAACTCTCGCTCACCAGACAACTTTTCACCAATGTCGTACCATGTTTCCTTTAAGTCTCGGAAGAAATGTACGTTAGCCTTTTTTAGCCTTTCGATTAAAGGTTCTAAGTCTGAAAGCTCAATTTGAAAATTAACCCCACGGCCTAGCGGAGCAACTAACTCACCTGTGACCCAACCTGAGTCCGTGATTTCTTCTAGCATGATCTGAACTTGCTCTTGTTCAAGATAAACAAAATCGGGATTTTCTCGCTTAATTCTTACAGAGAACCCAAGCACATCCACGTAAAAAGAAAGTGATTCTTCAAAGTTACTTACTGATAACTCGGGAACCATCGGATTCCAATATTCTTCCATAACTTATCCTTGTAACATTTTATACAACACCCCAGCCACTCAACACACCACCTCTTCCAAATTAAGTTGCCTTACGGGCATGGCGGCTCAGTACAGGGTCACATCAAGCATCTCACCTTGCTACGGTCTGACTCATTGCAAAATCCAATCTCGCCTTTAAAGCTAGATGTTTTTCTTCTTTTGTTTGAATTCCTAAGAGTTTTCTTATCAATAACATGGTATCTCTTTGCCGCTTCTATGTTTTTTTAGTAAGACAAGCAATTAACGAGCCAAAATGATAAGTAAAAACAATGGATTTGCTGAATTTGGTACAAATTTGTGATTATTCACGATCACCTAACCACACACGGGGAAAGTTCAGCCTAAGAAGGTTCTGTCGGATAGACGGCAACTGTTACCAGGTGCCACCCTCCTCAGAACCGTACGTGCAACTTTCACTGCATACGGCTCAAGCCTCCACAAAGGCACAGTGAAGCACCCAGTAATTAAATCGTTATAGGACTAGAGCGAGACCAAAAGTTGATCGCAACACTAGCCCTTCGTGTTAATTACCTTTGCGATACGCACTTGAAGCTTTAATACCTTGCCAATGAGCACTCAGTAGTTGAGAGACCACGGTTCGTTGTAAGAAGATGCACTAATTTCATTTGAAATCATCATTTGCTTTTCTTCTTCAATAAAGTTCTTCAAACTCTTTCGCAACGGGAGACCAGTTAGAAGTCAGCTCGCTTTCGCGCCAGATAGAAATCTGTATCCACTTCATTACAAAGCGACATTTGCTTTCTCTAACCTCCTTTACCTGCATACCTATCGGCCACCTTCACAGGTAGCTTTCCCATAGGGAGGTATACAGGCTTACCCTGTTCCGTATGTCGCGTAAAAATGTCAACTTAGATGCCCACAATGGTGCGGAGAGTACAATGACCACGAAAGAGCATTGTCCAATCTCTTTCCGACTCTCGTTGCCTTTTGGCTACAGCGTATTAACCACTTCCGCTGCTTCAGCGTATAACGCGCCTTAAATGGATTCACATTACATTCATCATATTGACTCCCTAGCACTCACCCGATTTTGTGGTTATCAGGAGGAACATCCTCTCACGATTTTGCTCCCGCTCAGCCTAACGACCAAGCTTCGTTACGTTGTCAGAGCCGCTGCTTTATTCAGGCTCTTAGGGTCATCTGGTGATACAGATGGTTCACTCTGCGTGGTGAACAACGCTTCATACGACTTCAGGTCGCACGGACAAAAACACGTTAGAGTATGAATTCTAACGTGCCAAATTGGATTAGAAAAAGTATCTTGAAAGCCTAAATATTTTGTATGCGCTTTTCAAAACTTACTCATACAAGTACATTTCATCTTCTACGTCAGACAAAAACTCTGTTAATTCCCACTCGAAGCCAGCTTTGTCGAAAAAATACGCCCTTTTACGATATGTCTCTTCGGGAGCAAAAATACCTCTACGATATCCTTGTTCAATCAGGCGGCTCTCTGTAGCTTCAAGATCATCCACAACCAAGCCAATATGGTTTAGCCCGTAGTTTTTATACGTTTTTTGAAAACTTTGGGGAACAAGTGAGTCTAGATGAGGCTCTTGAATCGCAAAATAGCTTTGCCTGTTGCCCACATGAACCCAACGATGTCTATCTGGAGACTTAACATCTTTTCGTACATTAAAATCTGGAGCTACAATAACTAAAAATGCCAATGCAGCGTCAATATTTGGAACTGTAATATTTAAATGCTCGATCCTTGTCATATTCAAATATATCCTTTTTATCAATAAGCTAAAGTATCAACTCAAAATAGCCTAACACCTCAACTTAACTTGAGGTCAAGCAAAAATTTACGCCATCTCATAACATTTAGTAGGGCAAAAGCACATTAACAGGATGTGAATGAGTAAAAGGTCTACCAAATAATGGGGCAAAAGTGAGTCAGTGACTTTACTAAATTAGTTTACTAAATTAGTATTTGATGAGTTACTTCAAGTATGTAAAAAGTCGCTTAACTCAGTATCCATTATTGATGGTGCAGATCACTTACTCAAGCACCACAATTCCCTTACAGAGGAATTTAATACCTAGAAGGATAAGTACCATTCACTGCAATACAATGGGTAAGCCCGACAAAAGGTTGCCTGTGTTCAAACGCCTTCCCCGCCCCAGTAGACTCCACCTCACCTTCCACGAAAATATTATTACCAAACTGCACCTCAGACTTCCCCTTTCCGACTAAATGCGCTCCAGAGGTACCAGCACTTCCATAAATCTTCACTTCATGATTGTCCCCAAAATTATCTTTACCAACCGTGTTTAAAAATGTTGCGCCACTCTCAGGTACCTTATGACTGGTTCCTGAACTGCTAGAAAGTGGTACTTCCACAGCAACGTCAATATTGACATTGCTCACATTAACTCGAACGCCAGCCCCGACGACATGCTTATGAGGTGGCAGACTGTTCTGTGTAAGTTTAATAAAATCCTCACCACCACGTTGAGCTAGTGCTATAGCCCTCAAACCAGGCCCAAACCCTTGACCTACTGCGGTGCGGCCACGCATATCTGGCAGCTGGAAGTTGGTTCTACCATCACCACCAAAGTTTGTACCCAATAGGGAAAACAGCGCTTGCCATTCACTGATTGGCAAATACTGACCTTCCGCTTTCATATAATACGGTTCAGGGCAAAAATCTGCTGCTGTTACACACATAGAACCTATAAAAGGGTCAGTGCTGCAGCTAGCCGTGGCACTGACAGATGAAAATACACCAATGATTGCCGCTATCGGGGTCAGCTTACACATCCATTTATTTATACGCATTCGAAGCTCCTTAATCTTAAACCGTTACACAAAATCTTCTTCGCTCCTATAAACCGAAGTGCTCTGTTCACCCCTTTCGGCCATGCTTACGAAATACATTTTGTTCCCGACAAATCTAGTACCTAACAAGTCTCTGCTCAATTACACGGTATTACACCTTGCTATACGGATGCTGTAATAAGGTGTAATTGAATGAAACAGCTCCTCCTGTACATTTTGATTCACCTTTAAAAGTATGAATGGAATCAAAATGAGTGACGGTCTTGATATAGCGGCTTCGGGCGATGATGGTGATGTGGGCGGCGGGGCAATGTGCGGTGGTGTTGAAGTGAACATTAACAGAGAGGATTTAGGTAGACACGGCTTATTTAAATGCGGCTTAGCACCAGCGCTTCGCTCTCTCGCAATAACGGTGACAGGGCAAAGCATTGACCAATACCCAATCAAAGGGTCGCTGCATTCTTCAAATAAGGAACTGTCATGAACGATATCAATACACAATTCGAGCTATCAGACACACCTCACGAACAGTTATTAGAAGCACAGCGCCTCATGGCAATATACAAAAACAATGCTGCGCGTTATTACTATGAATTGTCCCAACTTGGTGTTGATAAAAGACAGATTTTGGTTTCACATCGCTCTCGCCCCTCCCAAAGCCCAGGGCTTAGCCAGTATCAAGCTCAAACACTTATTTTTAATACACGTTTTATTGCTTACCCGTCCGTGATTGTTATGTGTCAAAGTGAGTCAGACGTCGTCACCGCTTATCAGTTGGCCGTTAAATTTAACTTACCGGTAAAAGTACGATCTGGCGGGCACGATCACGAAGGTGAATGCACTGGAAATGATGTTGTGCTGCTCGATCTCAGTGGATTAAAAACACTGGACGTAAAGCAAGACTCTCAAGGTTACGTAGCCGATATTGGTGCTGGCTATCGCTTCTACCAACTTATCCCTATTTTGGCCGACACCGAAAATGATTCGCGCCCGGCATTGACCATACCTCATGGAACCTGTGCAACGGTTGGACTAGCGGGTTACATTCAAGGTGGGGGATGGGGTCCTTGGACTCGCTTACATGGCATGTGTTGTGAATCTTTAATTGCAGCAAGAGTCTTATTAGAGAATGGTGAGGTCATCGTGGTTAACGATGAGCACAATTCAGATCTCCTATGGGCACTTCGTGGTGGTGGTGCGTTGAGCTACGGCATTGTATTGGAATTCACAGTTCGTGCCTTCGAGATCCCAGATGAAATTCATCGCTTTGAACTGCACTGGAACACAAAAGAAGCTAATACTGGGCATAACTCCACTTTCCGTGTTTTAGAGTTATGGGAAACGGCAATTAATGATGAGAACACGATAGAATTGGTTGGAACGAACCTTAAAATCAATGCTATTTCCTCTACATCGAATACTGAAAAGAAATGTTTTAAAGAACTTCAGCACCCGTGCATCATGTATGGTTACTGGGACGGGAGCGAAGAGGCACTTAGAGGTTTTGTACAACAATACTTATCTTCAGGAAAGCTTAAAATCACGGGTACTGACAGCAAGCATTACTATGATTCTGCATTAATGGGACATTGGGCAAGAAACTCATTGTATGATGTAAGGCGTCTATCTTCAGCTGCAGGTAAAAGTAAGCCGTTTGCTCCTGATTTTGACTCCCCTGCTCCACACAAAATCACCTCGAAGGTCGTATCAAACCAAGGGTTGAGTGACGTTGGCAAAGAGCAGTTGATCCGATCTTTAACTTCAACACTCATTTGTGAAGAGAATGAATCATTGGGGTTGTTCAGCTACGTGACTCTGGGCGCTATTTCTGGGCCATTCTATGCTAACGACACGAACGAAAAAGCCAGCAAGCGGGTCGCTTTTCCCTATACAACGTCTCAATACACTATCCAATATCAAACCTGGTGGAACGAAAAGGTTTATGAAGTCGAAAAAGGCAAACATAATCCTGTCTATAATTATGTAAATCGCGCTTTGGATTGGATGGAAGTATGTCGAGATACTGACGTATGTGGGACTAAAGGGGCATTTATTAGCTTTAAAGACAGCTCAATCCCAACGCGTGAATATTTCCAACAGCATTACCAATGCTTAATAAAAACGAAAGAAAAGTACAGCGATCCATATCAAAAACTCCCACTAAATTCGCCGCCAGAAACAGGTTATAACCACTTTAGGTCAAGAAAAACGATCTATTAACGTGATAAAGCTCTTCGGACTACAAAAGGCTACCCAGAATATATTTGATACTGTTGATATGGTTAATACTGTTGTTACTGTCGACAAATACGTTCAATCAATCTGGGAGGCCTATTTACTGACCTAACAATTTACACGTAAGTAAAAGCCCTCATAGAAACCTAGAAAACACGCAATCTAAGTCACGAAAATACAACCCTAACCTTATGAATCACGTTGAATCATTGAAAGTTAATAACAATCGCTATCACTACCACTCCTTAAGTACTAGACTTATGGTCCTCGAGATGGATCTCAAGAGTAGGTAAATGGTCTTAAAAGAAAATACGACGGACACAGTTGAAGCACAGTTTCACTCCAAACATTACACATTGCTTGAACAGATAGGCGAAGGTGGGTTCGGAAAAGTCTATAAAGCGGTGCAACTCAACACTCGAAAAATTGTCGCGATAAAGTTTCTTACACTAACAGAAACTGAATGCCCTCAGAAAAGACAAAAAAAAATCGCTCGCTTCAAACGAGAGTGTGATTTGGTTCGTCGTTTAAACCACCCTAACATCGTATCACTGCTGGACAAGGGTCAGCAGGGTGATTATATCTTGTACGCCGTCTACGAATTTGTCGATGGCGTAACACTGAAGGATTATTTGGCTTCCCGTGGTCAAATAACACCATCAAAGTCCGCAGAGATCATGGCTTCAGTACTGGATGCTCTCGCTCATGCTCATGAACTCGGTATCATTCATCGAGATATAAAGCCAGCTAACATAATGCTCTTCAATGTAGGGGCGAAACAACACATTAAAATCCTTGATTTTGGGATCAGTACACTTAAAAGTGATGGAAAAACATCGGATTTCCAAACATTAACATTAAATGATGAAACCTTAGGAACCCCTAAATACAGTGCCCCTGAGCAGTTAAGAGGTGAGCCATCTCTACCTCAAACTGATATTTACTCCTGGGGACTTGTATTTTTAGAGTGTCTCACCGGTGTTCCTGCAATAAAAGGTAACAGTGCTGCATCCATTTTTTATCATCAGCTCAGCGCTGCAAATATCCCGTTAGGTCTCCTCGCAGGGCATCATTCGGCGCATTTTTTTCGTCGTGTACTTCATAAAAAAGCACAAGATCGCCCTGGTAACACCGTTGAATTATATCGTGAGTTTCGTCGATTTAATTTTTCCGACATAGCACCAAAGGCTCCTCACTCGGTCTCGAAAGAGGCGCCTGAATTGGTCCAAGAATCAATGACACAAACAGGGGAATTATCATCCTCTTACTACTCAAAATTCACGGAGAGAAAGCAAATCACAGCTCTGTGCTTGATTCTTTCTGAAGATAGGACAGGTGCTAGTGAGTCGACACTCGACAAGCAAGATATAGCAGAAATGCTTTTATCAGATCATCACAGTCAATGTGTCGATATCGCCCTTCGTTTTGGGGCAACTCATGTAGCTACCGTTGGTGACACTATGCTATTTTATTTCGGCTACCCTGTGGTCAGTGACAACGATAGCCGACTCAGCGCCAGAGCAGCGCTCGATATTTGGAGCAACCTCCACGCTAAACAAACATCACTCTTAGAACAGCATAATCTCAAATTCGAACTTAGAATCGGCTTGTCTAAAGGGATGATGAGAAGCATGGACGGGGCGATACCTGAAGGGCGAGTCTCAGCCGAAGCGATGACTCTTGCTCGAAATAGTCATCCCGGTGAAATCACCTGTTCGCCTCAATTTAGGGAGATGCTTAGCCATCAGCTTGTGTTTGAGCCCATTAGCCATGATTCAATATGCGCGGCACCTTGTGGATATCGTCTTAAGGGAGAGCGTTTATCTGAAGCTTTCTCATTTCTGCGTAAAACACAATCACACAGCACTATTGTGGGTCGGCAGATAACCCTCGAACAACTTTTTCGTTTGAACCAGCCACACTGCCAACATCAACTCCTTCATATTTACGGTGAAGCTGGGATCGGTAAGTCTCGATTAATTCTCGAACTAAAAGAGCGCTTAAGCAACACCCGTTCGTTTTCTCTGCAGTGTTTACCTGAGTTTCAAACGAATGCTCTGTTCCCCTTGCTTAACTTTTTTTCTGCGCACTTCGAGCTTAATGGCCAACATGCCGAGTACAATTACAAAAGGGCACTAGATTCACTGCCGCTCTCATCACTAGAAAGAGAAAGAGGCTCAGCCATTCTCTGGGCCTGGTTACAACCTTATTCAAAATTGTCTCACCAAAGTGAAAAGGAATTCCAACAAGCAATATCGACCCTTTCTCTTAGCCAACAGAAGTCATATCTCTTTTTAACCATGTCCCACCTTCTGTCTTTGATTTGCAACGGCTTCACATCCGATCACGACTCATGCTTGTTTATTTGTGAGGATGTCCATTGGTCTGATGCTACTACGCTAGAATTTATCCACTATCTGATTGAAAAAGCAGTTCACAATACCCAAAACGTTCGCTGGCTGAACAGCTCACGTACACCTCTTCCTGAAACACTAAAATCGACCAAAGCTTACGAGGTTAAACTTTCGTCTCTAACGCAGGGAGAGTGCCACCAATTGATTGAACACTTATTCGAGCACGTAGCCGTTAGTGAGCGAGTGAAGCAATTATTCACAACCAGAAGCGATGGAAACCCACTTTTTCTTGAGGAGTTGGTGTTTCACGCACAGAAAAACAACCTGGTTACAAAGGTAAATGGTTGTATTGACTTCAACGTCACAGAGCCTGAATCACAAGTACCGGAAAACCTCAGAGGCACCCTTCAACAGAAACTCAATGATCTAACTTTCGCTAAAGATACCGCCCAACTTGCCGCCGCGATAGGACGAACATTCAGCGAAGCATTAATTCTACAAGCTTCAGACAAGAACATAGGGCAGATCCAAGCTGACCTAGATGAGCTGCAGCGTAGCAATATTGTTTTTAAACAACGCAGTGTGGAAGGCAACCTATATCAGTTCAAGCACGCTCTAATACGCGATGCCATCTACGAAAGTTCGACAACACAACACCTCACTCACCAGCAACTCGCAATCGCCATGGAAAACCAAGAGGGGGCAGACTATCCCCCAGCAGTAATTGGCGATCATTGGTCAAACACACACACACCGGTACGAGCGACGGTCTACTATTTGAAAGCGGGAGAGCAAGCTGCTAAAGCATCCATGGTAGACGATGCGATTCGACATTATGAAAAGTCGCTAAACATATCGTTGCTTGCTGATAAAAATGACGGAGCCAATCCTGACAAACTCTCAGCTCTTATCGGGCTTGGTGATAACTTGATCCGTTTAGCGAAACACGACGAAGCACGCTCTTATTACCTAGAAGCTCTTAATGAAAATACGGCGGGGGATATTTTAACCAGCGTCATTTTGTACGTTAAATACGGTAAATCTCTAGAAACTCATCATTTACACGAAAAGGCTCTAGGTAGCTATAACCGGGCAGAAGCTCTGTTAAACAGCCATACAGTTAAGGATTCACGTTGGTATAACACCTGGTTAACGGTCCAATTATCTAAATTGTATATCCATTACTGGCGTAACGAATTGCCTAACATGAGCAGCATAATTTGCAGTATTGAAACGTGTCTTGAGTACTTTACAGATCCACTTTCACAAGCACAGTTTTACGATGCAAAACTACAGTTTGAATTACGAAGAACTCGTTACAATCTAACTCAAAATCAGATCAGTTTAGCTAAAACAGCCTACAACACATCTTTAGAAACTGACGACCATCAACTGCAAACACACAGCTTGTTTAGCTTAGGGTTTACGTACTTATTTAGTCAGCAATATGCGGAAGCAGAAAACCACCTTTTAGCGGCATTAAAAAGCGCCAGTGAGAAAGCCGATACAACACTTAAAACCCGTTGCCTCGCCTACCTAACCGTACTTTTTAGACTGCAAGGTGACACTGAGAACACACGTCGTTATTGGGAGCAAGCCTTATCCTACGCAAAAAACTCTGGGATGGATGACTACGTGGCTATTGCTTATGCCAATGAATCTTGGCTTGCTTGTAGGCAAGGCGATGTTTCTCACAGCCAAGCTCTCATCCAAAAAAGCAATAATATTTGGAAAGCGCTATCAAACGAGTTCCCATTTCCACTTCAATGGTTGGCTCTACTCGTAGAACTCGAGTTATTAACTCTTCTACCGTCAGACGCAATAACAGATAGCGTCCAAGAGCGCACCATCGACATCGCTATAACATTGCTGGACATCAGCCAGCACGCACTTCCCCACCCTGTCGTTGGCCCACTCAAGGAAATAATGAATGAAAAGCACAACGACGAACACCGTCAGCAACTGATACTTGAAGCATTGAGAAATGCACAGGCGCTAGGTTATTTATAATTAAAAGGACAAAATATGAACAACCAATCCATAGAAGAACTTCAAAAAGAACTGAGCCCTTATATTGATGAGAAAGGTCAACTGACTCTGCGTTCACAAGATATTTATGTGATCAGACAAAATGGTCAAGAGGCAACACTCATAAATCATGAAGACTACACGTCAGAGTCAGTAAAACGCCTTGAATGGTGCTACAGCTCAACCGATTATCACTTCTTTTTTGGAGCACAAAAGGAAGGCCAAAAGCTGCAACAAATCAATATTATGGGGCCAGCATTGACTAAAGTTTTACCGTGGAACCTAGACAATGCACAGTGCCCACCTGATATTAATATGTCAGATTTAAAACCTGGATACCTACTCGATCTGCGTCTTTTACAGCTCAATAGGCTACGTGCTCCCCAACACAACGCCTCCCAACAGGACGTTGGTAGAGACTCTCCTATCAGTAACCTTGAGCTGAACTCTAGTGCACCTGTCAAGAGTTTTGTTAACGACCACATTCCATTATCAGCGCTAAAGCAACTCAAAGAACCTGTCTCTGAAAATATCTATATCGTTTCGTACGTCAATCCTTTATTGGTCAGAGATGATAACCAGTTTTATCCTTATCATGTTCACTACCTAAGCGTAAATGATTTAGACAAGCTAAACGCTTTAAACCTAGAAGAAGGTGCAAGTGAGAACCTCAATGAGTTGCAAAAGACACTTAATGAGTTAAAAGCCAGTATCCATCGACACCAAGACGACTTAACTCCTCACTTAGACTCTATTAAACAAAACAGTAATACACTCACTGCCCAGTCATTAGCTCGATACTATCGTGATGCAGGTGTACAAGTCGGAGCGGTAAACCCGAAAGATTTACAGGAAGAAAGCTTACTCGTGGGAACCGTTTGCACCGTTGCAAACTTGCAGAGTTTCCTTAAATAAGAAGCGAGTTATTATTAAGGAGCCAAATAGGACATTTGGCTCCGAATCTTTGTCATTGAAGGACCATTAATGCCTCAGAAAAAACACCGAAAAGGAACGCACCGCCAGTGCTCTCCCGAGACCACTTTCGAAAGAATATCCCCTTACTTCAAAGAGATGGGAATAACCCGCGTTGCAAACATCACTGGGCTGGATCATATAGGAATTCCAGTCGTTACTGTCTGCAGACCTGACTCCTATGCAATTTCTGTTGCTCAAGGAAAAGGGTTGGACTTAATGTCAGCAAAAGTATCTGGCGCAATGGAAGCAATAGAGACTTACCACGCTGAGCACATCGAACTACCACTTAAATTAGCAAATTTTCATCAGCTTTCGAAAAAGTGTCCAGTTCTAAATATCGAGGCCTTACCCAAGTTGGCGTTTAGTCAATTCTCAGAACATGAACAACGTCTGTGGGTGGAAGGAACTGAGCTGTTTAGTCAACAATCTACGTATGTCCCTTATGAGGTTGTTCATTGCAACTATACGCTTCCATTGCCTACTGGCAGTGGCGCTTTTGTCATGAGTTCAAACGGCTTGGCTTCCGGCAACAGCCTAGAGGAAGCGATAGTACACGGGCTCTGCGAAACAATTGAACGTGATGCCTTAGCATTGTGGAGAGTCAAGCAACGACACCTAAGTGACCCGTACACCAACCAACTAGACCTCAATACCGTTGATGATGAGGATTGCCTGGCGATTATCGAACGATACCGTGTGGCTGGTATTGATGTTCAAGTTTGGGATATCACATCAGATATTGAACTTGCGAGTTTCTTCTGTCGAATCATCTCTGATTCACAGGACCAAGGCCCTTCTTATCCAGCTTTCGGATCAGGCACTCACCCATGCAAGGCCATTAGCCTGTTAAGAGCGCTAACAGAAGCAGCGCAGACGCGTCTAACGATGATTTCGGGTTCGAGAGATGATATCGATGCCAACGCTTACCTAGGCCTAAATTCTAAGCAGAAGGAGCAAGCAACTAACATGAAACCTTGTTTGCTGAGAAACTTTAAAGATATCCACTCTTGGAACAATACGTGCTTTACGAAAGACATTGAACTCATTTTAAGCAAACTAAATAAGGTCGGCCTTACTCAAGCAGCCTTCGTAAACCTAGAAAAAAGTGAATTTCGCATCCCTGTTGTACGTGTCATTGTTCCCGGATTAGAAGGTATTGAAGAACTGCCAGGTTACGAGATGGGAGCGCGAGCTTTAGCTGTCAAAGGCTCGTTAGTTGCGGGAGAATTAGCATGAGCATAATTATTTTTTCCGGCCCGACTCTCTCCACGACTAACATTCAGAGCATTATAACCGCAGACTGTCGTCCCCCCGCCAAACAAGGAGACATTTATTTAGCCACATACGACCAACCGAATGTGATCGTTTTAATTGATGGTTACTTCGAAAGCGTTCCTGCTGTCTGGCACAAAGAAATACTCTATGCCTTATCTTTAGGCATCAAAGTATATGGTTGCTCGAGCATGGGAGCACTGAGAGCGGCCGAACTAGCCCATTTTGGGATGGAAGGTTCTGGTAGAGTATTCGAAGACTACATCAATGGAGTATTGGAAGACGATGACGAGGTAGCTCTTGTTCATGGGCCCCAAGAACTGGGGTACCCACACATCTCATCCCCTATGGTGAACATGCGTGCTACCCTAGAGCACGCCATCAAAGGTCGTGTAATAAACCAACAAGAGTCAGCGCAAATTATAGAAGCATTAAAACAGCTTCACTACCCTAAACGAACTTTATCTAAGCTTTATGAATATGCTCTGGATTTTTTGGGGGACGATAGGGCTCAGTCATTCCGTAAATTTACAGAAAACAATTACATCGATATTAAAAAATGTGATGCTGTTACTCTTCTAAAAAAACTTGCTGAACACCCAAAACTGCTGCTCCCACTCTCACCAACAGTGAGACATCACTTTAAGCCAACAGATGCCTGGGAACGGTTAATTTCCCAATTGAACCACCAAAGAAAACTCTCAAACCATTCAATAACGAGCGAGGAGCTTCACCGAGAACTTAAGATCGATGGTTGCTTTTGGGAGCTAAAACAACAGGCTATTTCCCGAAAAAGCGCATTGAGAACCGCCTCTTCCCATAATCCAAGCATTTCGGATGAGCATAAACAAAATGCCTTATTTGAAATGGCACTTAGACAATCAGCCTATACAGACCAAGCCATAGATTTTAAGCACTTGGCTAACTGGTTAACATCACAACAGGTCAACAGTCACGACTTTGACGCTCTGGTTTCCCATGAATCTCTGCTCGCTTGGCTAAGTGGAAACCACCAGCATTTTGACGAAGAGCTGATCGACCTGTTGAAGCTCAATCAGCGCTATTCCGACTACCAAGCTCGGATCACATTTAAACGCGACACCCCTTTACTATCGCTGTCAGCTCTCAATATCAATGAAGAACAGTTATGGAACTGGTTTTTTTCAGCCAAACATCCAAATAGCCTAACGCAAAATCCAAACGACCTTTGGCCAAGACTTGGCTTTTCGTCCTATAGCGAGCTAGAACGCGCCGCCATCCACGACTATCAATTTTATCTGCAATCAGGAAATCACTAATGAACTACGTAAATGCCCTAAACCTTATCGCGACCTTAAAGATCAAACGTGAACAAGAGAAAAAGTTCATCGAGTTATCAAATATTATTTTTCCCCCA
Organism: Vibrio sp. Isolate22; assembly: GCF_022398115.1. Taxonomy (NCBI): domain Bacteria; kingdom Pseudomonadati; phylum Pseudomonadota; class Gammaproteobacteria; order Vibrionales; family Vibrionaceae; genus Vibrio; species Vibrio sp. Isolate22. The sequence continues at coordinate 23,139 of NZ_JAKEUW010000055.1, forward strand.
CTCGCTCGTGAAACAGGTTGGAAGCTAACATCACTTTGGACTTCCAACGAACAAACTGACGAGATAACACACATCCAAAACCAATGGCAAACAAACGAAGAGACGACAGAACAAGTTGAAAGTATCCTTACACAAGCTATGGAAAATCTGACTCAGAGTATTGATGGTTACCAACAACAACTCGAGATGCTAGACGAATTAATAATTGAGGAAACACTGCACTATGCCAACAGCTATACTATTTAAAGACAACGTCATCTAAAGTTTCATTAATAGTGAGAAAACTCATGGCTTATCTAACTAATCAACGATTTACGAACCCTATACACCTTAAAGCGTTTCACAAGTTTGGCCGGCTTTCATCATCCGTCAACACCACGATCAATTTACCGGACGTTTCTCGAATACACGCTATCATAGAATTTCAGAAACATTGGTTTATCCGTGATATCAGTCAAAACGGGATCCGAATAAATGGTCAGATGATAGAACCTAATCGACCTCAATTACTCAACGTCAATGATCAAATTTTGTTCTCAAGTGCACAAACAGACCCTTTTGTCGTAGAAAGTCTTGAACCACCAAAAGACGTTTTATTACCAACGCAGCAAGAAACTTACATAGAACCGGACCTAAAGCCTATTTATCTAGAGCACTATCATTTCTTGCCCAACGACACATCTCCTGAGTTAGTCGTCTTTTATGATCCGGCTAAACAGGAGTGGCAATGTGAGCACTTTGAGAACAACTTGTGCAGCAGCTTAAATGATGGTGAACAGATTAAGTTTTCGGAAAAGACTTGGCAATTATTCAAAAGTGTTGAGGCTGAAGACACAGAAACAATGTGTCTTGCAAAGCAACCATCCAGTAATCTTTGCTATATCTTCAATATCAGTCTCGATGAAGAACTGACTGAACTCACTATCAGAGATGAACAACGGTCAATCGACTGTCAGGCGCGAAGTCACCATTATTTGACAGCCTTGCTAGCACGATATAAAGCAGAAGATCTAAAAAACAATGTCGCAGAGCCCATGCAAGGTTGGCGAACCATAGAGCAACTAACGAAAGATCTGGGACTTGCAGAAACTCATATTAATATTCAGATATATAGAGCGCGTAAACAACTTTCGGAATTATTAGAACCAGAAGGTGTTTTAGTACCCAACCTTATCGAAAGAAAGCGAGGGAGAATTAGGTTAGCGATAAAAGATTATCAAATTATTAAAGGCAGTAAATTAGAAGTAGATTCGAGACACCTTGCAGCATAACCAGCAGAGCGAATAAGTAAACTGACAAACCTCCGGCAGACCCGGTAAGTAAACCAACAAAAAGCCTGTTGGTTTACTCACTTCATTTCAAATTGTAATGGTCAACACACAGCCTTTCAGCCCTGTAAGTGCATTAAACTAAATCTCATAAAGCCTAGGGCGCATTGAGCTTGCTCGGTTAAAGCTTGTTCAATATAAAAGCGTTTTAATTGCGTCGAGGGAGAAGTAGCCTAGTCGTTCTAAGACAATCTCCCTTAGCAAAGAGCAAAAAGATCCCTTTCCCCTCATTCATATTTCGGCTCTTACGCCATGTAATAGTGTGTAATAGAACAAAGTTTCTTACTTAAGTATGTTAATAATTTGCGAGAACAGTATCGCCTCACTAGCTTAAAAACTCTTCAGCTGTAATGAAGCGATTCGTGAAAGTGAACTGCATCTCGTGAACCTTAAGAATTCACAGTACTGGATAACAAATTTTGCTCATGCATCATCCAGAAAAAGTTATGGAAAACACTATGAGAATTTTCGTCAGTTACATTTTCATTTGCCTGGCTCTAGTTGGGTGTTCAGACCCCGAACAGACGCAAAATGGAGCTTCAGGCTCAGAACAAACGCCAAATGAAGCTTCAGACTCAGAACAGACACAAAATGGCTCTTCATCAAGTGGAGAGCAGACAGAAGGCTCCCCACCACCAGAGGTCGTTTATTCTGTTCCAAAAACTGAACAAGGTTTCGAGCCACCTAAACAAGTTGTTAGCTCTCCCTTATTTAAGCTTGTAAGTATCGCAAGCTCCGAAAAGCCTACCGCTGAACTTAGCTCCGTAAATTACCAAGTTAGAGTTAAATAACTCCAATAGGATCTATCATGAAAAATATTAATATCCTACTAGCCACTTTATTTATTTCTTGCTCCACATATGCAGCGGAGTTCAATCATAATGGTGTTCTTTACGATGCAAACAGTGAAACAACCATTGATGCTACGTTGCCAGTTATGTTCTCTATCTATAAAAGTGATGATCAACTACTCTGGCAAAATGAAAAACTTGTCGAATTTACCGATGGTATTTATAGCGTCACCCTCGGTGAAAACTTGCCAATTGATATGTCTATTTTCGCAAACCCAGATTTGTACTTGGGGATCAATATCGACAACGATGGAGAAATGTCGCCAAAGTTAAAACTGTATACCACTCCACGGTCATACTATGCAGAAATGTCTAGCTCCGTAGTCGGTATTGCCAACTTATCTGAGCTTAAAGTTAACGGTGACATTGTTATCGATCAAGATGGCAAATGGGTTGGTGATATCGCTGGTTTAAAAGGCGACATCGGCCCGCAAGGCTTACAAGGTGAGCCTGGTGCAAACGGTGAAGTCGGGCCTCAAGGCTTACAAGGTGAGCCTGGGGCAAACGGTGAAATCGGGCCTCAAGGTTTACAAGGTGAGACTGGTGCACAAGGCCCTAAAGGCGATATCGGGCCACAAGGCTTACAAGGTGCGACTGGCGCACAAGGCCCTAAAGGCGATACCGGACCACAAGGCTTACAAGGTGCGACTGGCGCACAAGGCCCTAAAGGCGATACCGGACCACAAGGCTTACAAGGTGCGACTGGCGCACAAGGCCCTAAAGGCGATACCGGACCACAAGGCTTACAAGGTGCGATTGGCGCACAAGGCCCTAAAGGCGATACCGGACCTCAAGGCTTACAAGGTGCGACTGGCGCACAAGGCCCTAAAGGCGATACCGGACTACAAGGCTTACAAGGTACTACTGGCACACAAGGTCCTAAAGGCGATATCGGACCTCAAGGCTTACAAGGTGCGACTGGCGCACAAGGCCCTAAAGGCGATACCGGACCTCAAGGCATACAAGGTGATACCGGTGCGCAAGGCTTACAGGGTGTGACTGGCGCACAAGGTCCTAAAGGCGATACCGGACCACAAGGCTTACAGGGTGCGACTGGCGCACAAGGCCCTAAAGGCGATACCGGACCACAAGGCATACAAGGTGAGACTGGTGCGCAAGGGCCTAAAGGTGATGATGCCGCGGCTTTAGTAAACTACTTTACTCAATCCGAACTCGATAATGTCAATAAGGATACGACGCCAGATGGTACGTTGGTTTTCAATGCAGGCATCTCTGCACTTCAGTTATTAATAAGTACGAACGAGCAATCGATTGGTACCTCAAACAACGGTAACATGAGCGCTAGTAACTCTATCCGTTTCGCTCAAACGTTCACCTTAGATAGGAACGCTACGCTCTCAGCAATAAAGCTCATGGCGGGAGCTGAAAGTACAATAAACATTTCAATCGTACCGAAGGAAGATTTAGCAGCGATTGAATCGTTAGCTTCAAACGTAACTATCAATGGCGGCTGGAATGAAATCAGCTTGCCAACAAAAGATCTAACTTCTGGGACCGAATACCTGCTACTGTTTGAAAACTGTAGTTGCACATACGACAGCAACGACAATTATAATACGGGGCAAATCATTGATAACCCAACAGATGGATCTATCAACGATCCTGGAAGCAACAATTACGATTATACATTTACTCTAGTTTTTCAAGAAACAGCCAAAGTTTGGAGAACGATCAATTAGGCTTTATTTAAAAACCCAGTATCTGTGTTCCTGAGTTCTGACTCAACTCAATAGAGTCATAACTTAGGAGCACGACGTATACCATAGCTAAAAACATGACACCCCGTGAGAGACAAGCCAAAACTCAATCCGTACATTATGACTTAGAAAGCCCTAATTGACCTAGCGTGCGGTGAATAATTGAAAATACAAGACATTTTGGGAACGCTTTCCGATTAATCTTTGTTTTCGCTCAGAGCCTACATTATCGATTCAAAACGCCCCTAATGGAAGAGGTGGGGTGTTTCTACATTAACACCCAATCACTCTTATACAGGGCTTTAATGGACATTGTTGTTACTCCTGCTTTTAATGACTGTAGCTATAGTGTTGTGCAACCATACTAGAAAAGAGGTGCGTCCACCTCTTCAAAGCCCACTTTCGTACGAATAAACAAAGAATGCTTAGCCGAAAAGTAATCTGCACAGCAATTCTCTCTGGAAATGCTGATACAGCCTTATACTATTCTAAATAGTGAGTATCAGAGAAAGGCTCACTCGATTCAGGCTGAATTGCGTCTATCGGACCTAAGTTCGAACTGTAGAGCGGTAGTAATGACGTTCAAGATTGAGCACCTTAGCTGTATCTTTCACCAACCCGGGCCGATGATAGGCCGCTCCATCTAAGATTAGGTGTACCTTTTGCTCTAGTGGATAGTGCTCTGTCTTTAGTTTCCAGACAAAAAGCTCGCTGCTTCTCTGAGCAAAACTTATGAGGTCCCTTAGGCTTGTTGTATAATAATCCATTGTGGTGTAGCCACTTATTTCATATCCATTACGCTGTAGCGAATAGCAAATTCGGCTTTTATCTATATGAGCAATAACTGGGTGACTATCAAAGTAAGTCTGTTCAACCAAATGCTCAATAACCGGAATGGTTTAAACAGCAGACATTCTGCTCTGGCGACCACCGTTTTCAGGCTTTAACTTCTCAAACTGGAGATAATCGTTGATATGACGTACAACCGTAGTGTCATGAGTACGAAACGCTTAGGAAATAATTACTTTGATATAAAATACGCTCTAAATAGTAAAACGCCGCAATGAAAGCGGCGTTTTGGTCTTGAAAAGATTGTAGCCAACACGATTTAACTGAAAATTTAAATAAATGCCTTATCTTTGTTAGCCGTTGAATTTACAATCTTTTGTGGATTACCCGCATACACGACATCTTTAAAGGCGCACAATTGATAGGTATCGAGCAGGCAAACACCCGCTCTGTAAGTTTTACCACTGTTAAGTGAAGCGCCTCCTTCCGGTTTTACAAACGTCGATATCTTATAGAGACCGTCGGTAGTTTCATTAGCCAAGGTGAGCTTTTGATAAGCGACAACATTTTTACCATTAGGGGCAACCTGCCCGTTACCCCAACCAAATGTTGCTTGCTCGCATGATTGCCCTTTGGCATCGATACTCGGGTCGATGATCACCACCCATGAATCAGATAAAACATCTTGTTTATTCGGCGGTATTTTCAACGTCACCGCAGCTTGAATGTGGTCAGGCTCTTGAACTTCATCAAGCGCAAACTCTGTCACAACCGTTGATAGTGCATTACAATCAGTCGTGTCCTTGTTGCTCAAAGTAAAAGTTGTACTCGCTGCAATTGCATAAGCACCGACAAATACTGCGTTAGCCGTTTCATTTAGATCGGGGCCGACCTCTAAAGTCAATGTGTAGGCTTTGTCATTAGGAATCTGATCCACTAAGCTCTTAATATCCAAAGAATAGCAAATCTGATCGAGAGGACATTTGATTGGTGCATCCCGCAGTAGGATCGGAGCTGATGCCCCTTCAACCTGTAAACTCACCTGAAACGCAGCGTTAATATGGCCCCGCAGCGAGCCTGTAGAATCTTTAATAGAGGGCGCCCAATAATTAAACGTTAACACCTTTTTGTCATCATGGTCAGCGTGATATCGCACATTGCTCAAACGGCTGCTGGCAAAATTTGGGGAGCCGCTATGCACTTGTTTCCCTCCTTTCCACGTTTCAAGTACTGGGATATTACGCATCCCTTGAGCCGGGTTAGCCAGATTGTCTGCGTTTTGGTAGGTCAGTGGTGACTCAGCTAAAATCACAAAGTCAGCGCATTTACCCACCTCTATTGAGCCGACCCACTTATCCGCATGGCACTGCCAAGCGGCATCGTAAGTCATTGCCTTTAATGCTTGAAAGGGGGTAAGACACTCCGCTGGGTTTAACACTTTCTGGGGGCTCCCTTGTGCGACGTCCTCCATTAAACGAGTGATGGATTGCTCCATCATGCGCAGTGGCCCTAGGGGGGTCACGCTGTAATCACTGTGTAGGGTAATACGCATACCGTAATCGGTTAATGTGGTACGGCATAGGTCAAGTTGATTGGCTCGTTGCTCACCAATAATGGTGTTTTGAAAACCCCATCCCCAATACCCAACATGACCAATGGTAAAGCTTGGGGAGATCCCGAGCTCTTGCATATCGTTCATATTTTCTCGGGTCAACAGTGAGCAATGTTCAATACGGTCTCGACGTTGATCGATGATGCTCTTATTCATCCCTGCAGCTCTGTAGGCATTTATGGTTCGTGCAATCGCGTGATCGCCATTGGCATGGATCATCAATGGCCAGCGCGACATATTGGCTTTTTGAACAATGGCATTGAATTCGATGGGATAACCGTAATTGAACAGCCCGGTGTTGGTTTGCTTAGCAATGTCATTGGCTGTAACCGGCACTTTTCCCTCATGAAATGTACCAAATTCATTATAGTTTTCATCACAGTTATAGGGAGTATATTGATAAGCAGTTAGCCCCTGCGCTGAGCCATCCGAGATTAGCTTTAAATAAGCTAGGTTAAAATTTTCATCTCCGTGATTAGGCTGATAAGTGCCAATAATAGAGTTATTGAGCTGTGTAAGACTGTCCACTCCATATGCGCCTGCGACTCGCACTATTGGCTCCTTTCCCTCGAAGCCTTCGAGTTTACCGGTGGCATAGGACTTGAGTTTTGTCATTTGAAAATCATCAAGCAATGCATCTAACATATAGGTAACGCCTCGCTCAGAGGCAGTAGTAAACACCTTATTGACCTGCTCTGTTATTTGCTCATCACTTGGGCGCCCAAACCATGTGCACAAAAACTCCAATACCGGCAGTATCTGTGCCATCTCTTGCAAAACACCATTTTCACCCGTGCTAATATGGGGGTGAATCGTAGGCTCCTCGTCTGAGCTCAATTTATAATCTTTATTCTTTTTCGACTCACCATTAAACCGGTTAATTTGCTCAATAACTACGCTATTTATATACGCTAAATGGCCCGAAGTATTGAGCACCATAATTGGGCAGCTCTTGCTCGCCTTATCTAACACATGTTTATTAAACGACTTGTCCTCTCCCTGTAACAGCGATGGATCGATATTGTGCCCAAGCAACCAAGATTGGCTCTGTGGCTTACTATCCGGTTTACCCTTGGCGTACTGGAAAGAACTATAATCAGGTAACGAAGCACTTATTTGTGTCGTGGCCTCACTTAGCTGCCTAACAACCCAAGCTAGGGTATAGCTTTTGCCCCTTAAGCTTTGCCCGACAAACGGACTCAGATCTACACCGGTATTGAAGGTGGCGCTGGGAATGATGTGTACATGAGGTTCAATGAAGGCAGGCTGTAAAAATTGTGAGCCTTGGATGAGCGTTGCTGTGGGGGCTGATTTTGGCCACTTCTGCTTGACCTCATCTAACGAACCCATCGCGATTATCTTGCCATCTTTTATTCCAATTGCCTCAACGGTGTTATTTTTCCCACCCGCTAAGGTTTGGATGGTGCCGCCATTGGTTGCATGGAAAATTCGATCCCGTGGCACTTCACCTTGGGTTAATGACTGGTTATTCGCTTTAGTAGACGATAAACGTGAAGACTGTATATTAACACCGTTAGGTATAAGAGTTTTCCAAAGAGGGTTGCCACAGGCACAACTGAAATGCCCTTTGCATTTATGTGTCATCGTAATTTCCTTTTCAGTGAATAAAAGCTTCACCGGATATCTTTTTGCTACATAAGATAGTTCTAGTGTCATAGCAAAAAATAATCGCGGTGATATAAATGTCTGTTCACTTTAGGTGTCAATGACACAAAATATTATTACGCTGTTATTACACTGTGGGGATATGGAGACTCGCGCCCTATTTTGTCAATGAGGTTGTTGCCTTACACACCAAAAGTCACTGTGTGGCCAGCGCTGCTCCTGCATATAAGCGCTTTGTAACTGTTGTAAGTAATTAGCGTACATCTTGTCTAATAGATAACAGTAACAAAGAAAAGTATCTGACCTTCCCTGAAAATGGTCAATAATGGCACGGCTAGCATAATAGGCCGTACCCATGGCTGAGGTGATGCCATAGGAAGATAACGGATCGTAACTATAAGCGGCGTCGCCAACCGCTAGCCAACCGTCGCCACAAAGCTCGGTTAGCCAGGACGAGCCCGCTTTATGAACAGAGATAGCGCTGTGCTCCTGCCCTTCAAAATTATCCTCATGTTCAAGTCTGGCTAGGGTTTGATGGGTTTGACTCAGTAAAGAAAGAAAGCCCACTGGCTTATTACAACGCAGTCGTGAAATGAGATGGGAGTCAGTCATTAGGGTGACAATTAACTTATTATTGGGCAGAGTTGCGCTGTACCACCAACCGTACTCGGTTGCTTCAACCAGAGTCGCAGAGTTTGGCTCATGCTGATCATGAAACACCATACTGATGCCAACTAGTTTATCCATTGATTCACGCTGAACCCCCAACGCCTTTGCTACCACCGCTCGTCGGCCACTGGCATCCACTATATAGTCGACAATAATCTCCCGCTGTCGAAAATTTGATTCTAGTGTTACTGTCCAGCGGTTATTTTCACGAACGCAGCTTTTAAACTTGGTACCCGGGTGATAATTAGCACCATTCATTATCGCCGCTTGCATAAGATCGTGCTCGAACAACGGTCTATCAATATGGGTGCCAGCCCCGTGAACACCCAATATAAAGTCATCTTCAGTTACTGATGAGGCGCCCCAGGCCGATTGATTTGCATAGCTTATTTTATGTTTATCCAACAAATGCACCAATGATAACTTTGCCAATAAAGGCTTAATGTTAGGCGGTAAACACTCGCCAATTTTAGTCCGAAAACTCTGGTGAGTTTCAATTAAGGTTACCTTAAAATCTGCTTGCGCCAATTCACCGGCAACAACAGCTCCGGCAGGACCACCGCCAACAACCAAAACCGATTTACTGTCCATCTGCTATGACTCCTATCAACGTGCTACTAGCCAATAATTAAAAAGACCATGTGAAGGTTACCCTTGCGCACCAACGCGAAGGTAACCTTTGAATTAAGCTTCACCGTTTAACGCTCTAGGCGCCCATAGATCTTACGGGGTTGAATCTGATTATCAGACGACTCAATATCCTGTTCAAACTCGGCTCGCTGATGCTTTTCACGAGCTATCGCCTGCTCAGGGGTGATTTCCCCTTCAGCCACTTGCAGCTGTATGTAGGTTGGATCCCAGCGAGTAAATGTTTCAGCGCGCTGCTGCTCTACCCAGGCCACCTTAGGTAGCTCTCCTAAGTGGGTGCCTGCTGAAAATGTCTTAGCAGAAACAATCCCTAAATCTGACCACTCATTCGCCATATCGTTAAGCCGACTCAAGGTATCTGAGTTATCTAAATCTCGCAGCCAGTATTGGCGATAATTAAACTTTTTACTTTTTTGAAAGGTCCCGGAGCCATCACTATTAATGCCTTCATAGGATTGCTCGCTAAGCACATTTTGCGGTGCACGCGGTGCCCATAGCGCAGGCGTTGGCAGATAATTTGACTCATCTAAGCCCCCTAAACAACTTGCAGCGTCAGCTTGCCAAGGCACTCCCATCCAGCGAGTTAATGTTCCAGGGCCACTAAAATCAACAGGGCCGTTTTTCTTCATCGCTTCCTCAGGGGATAACACTGGGCCATAGTCATCGCTGACGTACTTCGGGTCATTTTCATGTTCAAGAGCCACGACATTTAAACGATACGGTGATAACTCTCCTGCTACTGGTGATTTCCACATCTGATCGACTCTAAGCGGCCAAGATATTTCAATGCCCGGCCTAAAGGGCCCACCTAAACACTCCTGCAGCGCCGCTTTAGTGAGTAGATAGGGCTGAATCGCAAGAGGTTGGTTAGCTATCGGATCAAGCTCAGCTGCCGCTGGTAATGGAAAACCTGTAGCTAATATGTTTCGACTTGGTGGCTTAAAATCACCATTAGCCCACTGAACTAGGGAGTTATATTGAGTTTGCGTAACCCATAAATTTTCATTCGGCTGGCCACTGAAGTCGCGCAGTGCATCGCCGTAATTTGAGGGGATTTGCGTCGGCTCAAACTGCTCTGAGTTTGGGTTTCTAAACCAGCTCAATAACGATTTTTTAAACTCAATGTCAGTATCTGACACTAGCTTTTCGTACACCGTAGGGTCGGTAAAATTAGACGGAGACCCCTTACCAAACAACATATACAACCCTTCACTCACCCACTGGGAATCAGTTAATGACTTGAAAATGGGCCATATGTCATCCTCAAATGAGGGCTTTTCATCATTGGTGGTTTGGCCTTGTTTTTTCGCGTATACGTCTTTGGCAATATCGTACATGGTGATCGTGCCGTACAGGCCTTGTCCATAATTAGGTGGCACCACAGCAACAAAGGCAGGCTCAGCTTCGATAGGTTTTTCATCATCAATAGTTATAATCGCCCGGACCGGTCCATCTGATGTATCATCATACCAACCATCGTTATTCGCAAAATGGTGAATTGGATTATTAGGTCTAATGCTGTTAGCTTCACCTGAGCCTCCTAGCACAATTAATCGGCCCTTTTCATCTGTGCGCAGCTCTCCAAGGCAAACCTTACGATCCATAAATGCCCCTTCATCCATTGAGCCGCTACGTTGATTAGCACCACTGATTGATACGCTTCCTGCATCAATCACCAGCTTGTCTCGGCTGGGTGACAAACCATAAGGTACTCCACCATAGCCTTGGTTTTTATGTACCACCGATAACGCAAGCTTTTTGGTATTTCCATTCTTTTCAGAAATTTCATTCAAATCCATTGGGTTGGTAAACTCATACCAAGCGCCTTTACGGTTTGCTAAATGCACCTTCCATTCAACCTTAATACATTTATTCTCTGCATTAATACCGTGATTAATCTCAGACACAACTTGCCCATCAGCGTTTAAACCATATATTCTAAATCGTGCAGCCTGTTTTTTTACTGCGCCATGGGCATCTTTATACTGAATATCACACGTTGAGCTACTTAGATCATTTGGTACCCTAGGATCAGCGACCTGTCCCGGAAGTTCCGGCGCATAATACCACTGACTAGAATTGCCCACCCTCGATATACCGATGGCTGGATATATAACGTATTTAACTATCTCATTGCTATTGTTACTCATGACTTCTTCCTTTTCTGGTCTTCAATAATAACTTGCGATGCCTTTTCGCTTATCATATAGATGGGGGTTACAATAAAAGTCCCTGGGATCTTGGGAAAAACTGAAGCATCTACTACACGTAGATTCTGGGTACCTCGAACCCGAAAACGACTATCAAGAACCGCCAACTTATCGCCGTCAGCCCCAATAGGACAAGAGCAAGAGGCATGATGTCCCCAGGATTGGTCTTTTATATATTGTTTAATTTGTTCATCGGTTTGCACCGCATGTCCCGGTAATACCTCTTTGACTTTAAAAGGAGAGTCTTGCATCAAAGTACGAGCAAACTTAAAACCCTGCACTATGTCGTTTAAGTCTTCGCCACCATCATCACTGCCTTCATTGAAGTAATGAAAGTTAATATAGGGTGCCAACCTAGGGTTATTAGATTTGAGCTTCACCACGCCTTTGCGATTATTGGTATGAGCCTTTAATACCGTCCAGGTAAATTGATTTTTTATCGGATTAAATGTCCAAAACCAGTTTGGAAAGAAACCTTGGAAGCGTACACTTTTTGCGAAAATGATGAGGTCAGGATCAACCTTATCTGGGAACGACTTTTTTAAATACATCAAGGGGGAACCCATACTGCTATAAGGTCCCGTTCTATCGGCAAGCCAAGATTTTAAAAACGCATCGTGTTCGGGATCATCACTGTAGTTTGCAAGCTCATTGACCTTAAACGGCTGCTCCATCTCAGTAATCAGAGGAATTTCATATCGGTCTTGTAAGTTTGTGCCAACACCGGGTAAGTTAACCCGCACAGGTATGCCAAATTGCGTTAATTGCTCGGGATCGCCAATACCCGAAAGCATCAATAGTTGTGGCGTATTAAATGCACCACAACACAAGATAACCTCCTCATTCGCATAGGCCTTATTAACCACGGGCTGTGTTAGCTGACACTCTTCGTCATACCTAGGGGTGGTCGAATAGAGATACTGACCCTGCAAATATTCAATACCAATGGCCTTGTTAAGCTCAATGTCATCAAACAACACGCGGCTCGCCAAAGCGTGACTTTGTATAAATAACCGCTTTGGGAACTGCTGTTGCACTTGCAGTATGTACTCTCTGGTGCCATTTCTGGCCATGTTGTGGGTAGCTTGGGGAATGGTAAAATATCCGGTACTGTGGTCTTCGGTAACACTGACGGAGTTTGGATCAAGATGCTCGTTAATTTTTCCTAACTGCTCAGCATCAAATCCACGTTTTTTACAGCTGGCTAAGGTTTGCTGAAGCTGCCAATCCTTAGGTGCCGATGACGTATCAGCCTTCTCTGTGCTCAACCACCCCGAAGTACCATGACCTGTGTTTTTCGCGATGTTCGGCTCTAAATATTGGCACTTCTCAAGCTTAATAAAGTACTCACGCATCTTTGTTGGCGACCACGAATCATCACCTGTTAACTGCTGAATGTACTCCCAGTCCGAATTGGCAGGATAAGTAGTAATCATTGCATTGTGCGCGGTACAGCCACCCAGAGTACTTGAACGTGGGTACAATACCCCATCTTTTGCTGGCACAAATTTAGGGTCCCTTTTTTGCTGCTTCTCATCTGCATAATGACGTACAAAGTAATCCCATCGATAGTCCTCATTCTCAGCAGCAAGCCCCGAAAACGAAGGTACTGAATAACTCACACTTGCTTCCTTTCCCCCGGCTTCCAATAGCAGAACTGTGTACCCGGCAAGGGCTAAGTTTGCAGCAAGTGGACCACCTCCTGCACCTGAACCAACAATAATATAGTCATAGTTATTATCCGTTTCATTGTGTTCCATCTTTATACATATCCTTTGCGTTTAATGCTTCAGCACGGTTGCAATGAATATATACGTTACATACTTACTCTGTTATTACATCGATATTACGCTATCACGGCACTGTTACTTACGAGCGATGAGACCCAACCTATCTGCTTTCTGCTGAAAGGTTTTGATGTCTTTCAATATTAAGAGGAGGCCAAAGTAACGCAATACGTTTGGAGAAATGACCACAAACCCTTGATGAGTCGTGGCAATTCAGCCTTCGTACTCTTTGAATTTGCTGATGTTCGAACGACGAAAGTCCGTAGGTATACCCACGGCTATTAACCGCTGGGGCTTTATATGCAGTGGCATAGTGAATTTGGCCACCTACTCAAAGATGATATCATCTCCTTTGAGTAGGTTTTTATCGGCTTTGTTTCCTTACTCAACCCACCCTATCTTTTGATGTCATTAGACAGCTCGATAGCTCTCGGGCATATCAAGCTGCGTAAATCGATTTAATATTGATGCCGCTAGCATCATTTCCTGTTGTTGATTGTTAAATTCTCTACTGTGTAATTTATGGACAATGAGTGTTAGAGACGCAGCTCCAACAGTCTTACCCGAGATTAAGACAAGTAATTTGAAACCTTAAAGCTGGGATTTTTCTGTTTCAGTGAGCTGATAACGACATGGCCCTGCTATAACAACTCGACAAGCGCTTGTTGGTAAGCTTCTTCGACGATGGTTTGTTCCCAAACACGCCCGTGCTCGGGTAAGACTTGCTGTCTAGAAATGATCGACACTCCGAAGCTTAATATGCCCTTGATACGATGTCGTCGAATGCAGCAGGTTTAACACAAACCGCAAATTGCATCACTTTGGTTTCGACTATAAAGCCTTGCTATTCTTATGATAAAATACCCTCACCAATAAAGAATCAATGTGAACAATGTCAGAACATTCATACCATCAACTTATTAAGTCGACTTTCGAAAACACTCTTCTTCACCTTTACTTCAAAGTAAATGTTGCCAGTCACTTTGTTAAAGAAGAGCAACGAAACAAGATCATCATTGACTTCTTAAAGCCAAAAATCAAACAAGCTCGATATGGCATTATCAAGAAAAAGCTTAAAACGGTTTGTTTGATGAAAAATAAGTTTGGCTCAATCGAAAAACACTTAGAAAGCGTTTTATCTCAATATTCAGCGATAGAAAGTCAAAACGACGTTGATAAGCTTTATGTCTTGTTAGAACGCTTTGAGAAGAGCGGATTAGAAACAAAACTTATTGAAGAGACCCCTAAACAGGAAATGGACGTTGTTTATATCGACAGAGCACATATTGATAACTGCTTCGATAATGAAAACCGTCAGATTGCACCCATTTCGCTGTTTATACATACGAATGAATTAGACAAGTTCACTAAGTGCTTAGTCACCCAACCTTATTTCATATTTGAATTATGCCAAGCAAGTAAAGAGTTAAATAACTATCACTATCAAGTTCACCCAATTCGCTAACGCAACCAGATCTAAAATGTAGGGCTCTTCCAGCCCAGGTCAAGACGTGTTGTACACGATTTATCAAACAGTATTCCCATCCTTTTCCTTTTATCATCACAATCAAGGTCAATCTTTTGGTCTTCGAGCAGTAAGCTGATCAAATATAAGCCTAAGGCTGAATGATCTTGGCCATTCGTCTTCACCGCCACAGCTTCAACAATGAATTCAATTCCTGTTGACAGTGTTTCTGTATCTTTAAAAGCCATAACTTGATCCGCCCCAGCAGTTTTGGACACTGAGTTAAGTGAGTACAATCACTAACGAGGTGAACAATGACAACTAAGAAAACTAGAATTAAACATTCCCCTGAATTTAAAGCAGAAGCCCTGAAGTTAGCAGATAAAGTGGGAGTAGCTGCGACAGCAAGACAGCTTTCTTTACATGAATCTCAAATCTACGGGTGGCGAAAGAACTCGAAGAAAGACACCAGTACTAGTCAGCGAGAGCAAGAAC
>NZ_JAKEUW010000056.1:0-37200 GCF_022398115.1 Vibrio sp. Isolate22
TTCGCTAACTTCGCTAACTCAATGGAAAACTGACTCTGGCTACCACGACCGTTCAATCTCTGAGACGGCAATGTCCCGATATAAAGGACTGACTAGCGGCACATTGAGCTTGAGATGTTATAACGCTCAAGTTGGTGAGGCGTTAGCAAACGTCAAAGCAATGAACAAAGTTCTAGGACTAGGTATGCCTATTAGAAACTAACAGGTAAGTTCCGTAGGATAGATACGTCCTTTAGCTGATTTGATCAACAACGCCGTAGTTAGTACTAGATTTCAGTTCTTTTTTTATCCATTGATTAAACAAGCTAAAGTCAGAATGTATTTGCCAAAAAAGAGAAGCTATAACTCGTTTACCAAAAAAGTCAGGGTGGTCGGTAATAACCTTAAGTTTATTATCTTTAACATGAGTATCGATCAAAAAACCTGGTAAGAAAGCGATGCCTTTTTGGGCCTTACATAAATCGATAATGGTTCCTAGATCATCTAATCGCCAGAGGTTATATGCGGCGATACTGGACAAGTTAAGCAGTTCTTCGCACCCATCCATCAATAGAACCCGTTGAGACGGGGCATGTGACTTTATAGGCCCTAAATCTTCATGAGCCACCCACCAGCAGTTAACGTGGAACAGCTCCTCTACGTTGAAGTCATAATTTGACTTGTGGTAGGGGTTACCTAACGCTAAGTCTATCTTTCCTTCATTTATATAGTTACCAAGAACAAAACTAGGCTTAGTGACCACAAGCAAGTCGACATTCGGGAATGCTTCAGAAAAAGCTAAGAGTGTCTTTTTTACGTCTGAATTATATACCAGTGGATCGATGCCTACACGATAGACAATCTGGTCTGATATATTCATTTGTTGAGCGACGGTGACCAAATCTCGATATTTCGATACCACGGGTAAAGATAATTGGAATAGGCGCTCTCCTTTCTCCGTTAGCCAAACTTTTGAATGTTCCCTATTAAATACATTGAAACCTAAGTCTGATTCTAGATTTTGAACAGCTGTGCTAACTGTTGATTGTGATTTCCCAAGTTTGCGAGCCGCAGAGCTAAATGAACCTTCTTCAACTACTGCAATGAACGAAACAATATTTTCGAAATGTAGTTTCATGATTCGACTAACCTTTGACACAAAAAAATTATAATTTTTATTGTTTGTTGATTCGAAGAACAATAGCGTGATGATCCTCGTATTTCAACAATTTTATAATGGATAATAAACGTTGATAAATTATTAATTGGTATATGCCTAAAGGTTATATATAAGGGAAATAACCAAAAGATTGAGCTAGCTCTTACTTTTCAAAGTTTATAAATCAAATTGAATATCACTATTTCAATGCGATGTTCTCTGTAACCTATTGTTACATATGGTTTTGTTTTCATATATTGGATTTTCCTCTTATTCATTTTGATCATTTTTTGCTCTGCCTATTGATTAAGTCGATAGGGGGTATTTTCATTCATTTTGGGGCGCTAATTATAATGGCGACGAATTTTCAACAGCCCTTATAGGAATAAACAATGATTACTAAGCTATACGTGAAAACAACCATGTTTTTATCTCAATTTAAGAACGACGAGCGCGGTGTAACTGCGATTGAATATGGTCTGATTGCTGTGGCAATGGCTGTGCTAGTAACTACTGCAGTAGGTGCTGACGGCTTTATTGGTAAGCTAGAAGCAGCTTTCGCTAAAGTAGCAACCGCTATTGAAACTGCAGGAAGCTAATATAAAGCCTCGTAGGCTAATGTAGGTGATATCGAAAGATATTTGTGCCAGACCTATGTTTACATCGGTCTGGCTTAGTTAATTTATGTTGTGAAATAAGATTTAACCTTACCAAATTTAGGCGGTATCCCAATTTTTAGTCATGAATTGTATTTAGTGACTTTGGCAATATTGACTCTATATGTGTCGGCCACTGATTTTCTCTATCGCAAGATACAAAATTACGCCTTGTACATATTACTCGTTGTGCAGTGTTTTTTGTCTCCACTAGATATTCAAATAACGAGCTCCTTATTGATGTTAGTTATTGGGCTTATTCTTTACAAATTGATTTGGATAGGGGCTGGAGATATTAAATACGTCGTTATTTTGTCGCTTACCATTCCAATTAACGACTTATTATTGGCGTATATTCTGACCGCTTTTGCTGGTGGTATTTTAGCTTTCTCTTATCTAGTGAGTAGAAACTTATTTAAAAGAAACCCACACGCCAAAGATGGTATTCCATATGGGGTTGCTATCAGTGTCGGGTTTTACTTAGTCATTTTAACTCTATCTACACCACATATATAAACCTCAAAATATGAGCACATTATGAGATCTCGACTGGTATTACTTGTTGCCATCGCAGCCTTAATCGTTGGCGCACTAGGCGTTATCGATATGTTCAAGAGTGAACCTGAACCAATAACAACTGATGAAGTGGTCGCTGAAAAAAGCGAACAGCATGTGGGAGTTTGGATTGCTACCGAAGCCTTTGAAAAGGGGAGTGCAGTTAACTCGCAGGGTGTAGTGAAACAACAATTGCCTCTGAGTGAGGCGCTAACACTTGGTGTTAGAGAAGATTCGCAAATCAGTTTCTCACCTTCCACTTTGTTAAACCGAAGCCTTAATGCAGGCGACGTTATATTGCCTGAATATCAAGTGAGCCCTGGCAAACCTGGCTACATTGATTTGCTGGTCACAGAAGGCATGACGTTATACCCACTAAAGGTCAGCGATAAAAATCTGATTAATGATTACATCCGACCGGGTTCGTTTATTGATGTTCTAACGGTAAGTTCTCCAAATGCCAACTTGGCTGGCAACGTCGATAAGCCGACGCGTTTTAGAGGAGTGAAGGCGTCGATGTTTTTGAAACACGTTAAGGTCCTCAATATCGGGAATGATGACACCAGTGATCGCTCTATTACTGCTCGTTCTCCAAGTAAGGAAGATGGACTGACAACCGTTGTGATTGAAGTTAGCCCTGATGAATTACCAAGACTCGCATTAGCACAGCGAACGATGCATATCGAAATTTATCGCAGCCAAACTTATATGCAGCCGGAGTTCGCAGAGGTGCGCAACATCATTGATAACTATACAGGTATCGTTGAGTTACGTGGTAACGAGAACAATCCAAGAGAGGCTTTGTGATGACAATTATCCATCGAATCAAACGAGCACTGTTTGGTCCAATTTTGCTAACGTTGATTAGCCTATTTTCTACAACAAACGCTTTTGCTGCAGATCGCTCTATCACGCTCAATGATGGTCAGCACATTCAGCTTAAAAGTCCAATCGGTCAAGTGTTCGTGAATAACCCTAGTATCGTTGATTATAAAATTATTAACGATAACACCCTTGTTGTGTTTGCCAACAGCATTGGTCAATCGCGACTGATTGTTTACGGTATCGATGACCAAGTCCTGCTATCCGACCGCATTATTGTTGACTTGGATTTAACGGACATTAGGCGCCAAATCAAATTCCATTTTCCAGATGCTCAAGTAAAGGTTCAGTCTGTAGGAGAACAAGTCGCTGTGAGCGGCATTGTCGATTCAGAGGCAACACGTGATGACATTTATCGTTTAGTCGCGACACTACTAGGGCGAGACAAAACAGAGAAATGGGATAAAACCGAAAAACTTGAATTTAAGTCAGACAGCTCAGACTATGAAGAGCCTGAAAGCATGGTGTTTGCCCGCAATATGACATGGGAAGGGATCATAGAACGAATTGAAGTCGCCACAACTCAGCAAGTAAACGTAAAAATATCGGTTGCTCAAGTGACAGAATCGTTTGGTCAAACCGTTGGTGTTGATTGGAGTTCCGTGGGTTCAAGTGTCGGTGAGTTTGTTTTCGACCAATTTGATGCCGCTAATCTAAGCACCTTAATCACCGCGTTAGCCAACGATCAAATGGCTGAGGTTCTTGCTGAACCAAACTTGACCGTGCTGTCAGGAGAATCTGCAAGTTTTCTCGTTGGTGGTGAAGTGCCAGTCATCGTCTCTACCAGCAGTAACGTAAACATTTCATTTAAAGAGTTTGGTATCAAGCTCGACCTAACCGCCAAAGTGTTAAGCCAAGACAAAATCCGCATGCAAC
The DNA here is from genome assembly GCF_022398115.1 of Vibrio sp. Isolate22. Classification (NCBI taxonomy): domain Bacteria; kingdom Pseudomonadati; phylum Pseudomonadota; class Gammaproteobacteria; order Vibrionales; family Vibrionaceae; genus Vibrio; species Vibrio sp. Isolate22. The sequence continues at coordinate 4,108 of NZ_JAKEUW010000056.1, forward strand.
TTGCACCAGAAGTGAGTGAGGTAGAGGGTTACGTTGAGGCTGCTGGCATTAAGGTTCCCCAGTTGGCTTCTCGACGTGCATTGACGACCGTAGAGCTTGCCGATGGCGACAGTTTCGTTCTGGGTGGTTTGATGAGCAGCGCAGACTTGGAAAAAATGCAAAAAATCCCATTTGTTGGCGATATTCCAGTACTTGGTGCTGCGTTTAGGAAAGCGACCACGGAAAGAAAACGCACCGAATTGATCATTGTTGCCACCGTTAACTTAGTGGAGCCTATGAAGCCGAAAGACATTCAATTGCCATACATTAAGAAGACTTCGACATTGGCTCGTTGGTTAAACATTAAATGGGATGGCAAACAAGTGACCTCGTCCGATGCAACGATTCGCCTGCTGTCGCAAGGAGGGTTTATCCAATGAAGAAATTAGTATTGATGGCGTTGTTCGCGACCTCATTATTCGGTTGTGCTTCTGAACAATATTTTGTTGGTCAGGGAGCAGAGTCATTGGCGTACAAAGAACATCACCATTTTGAGTTCGAGATTAAAAAACGCGCTAAAACGGCTCAGCAGCTTGATGCCTTAATTCAGGAGATTGAGTCGACGGACAAGGAAGCGACTTATGTGGTGGATTACAAATCAACCGCCAGTAAGCAGATGTTGCAAGGGATCTTTAAACAGTATCCATCCCATTTGATTGCCCCTCAAAGAGTGGTTTATCGCCATGCTCAATTGTTACCCAGTGATCTTAATATTCAGGTGACCTTAACGCGCCTAAAGACACAAACGTGTAAACCAGCGCAGATACATGTTCGCTTGAGGCAGTCTGATTGCTTCGTTGAGTCGATGCGATTGAAGCAAGTGGCGTACAAGTCGAGATTGGTAGGAGAACAATAATGTTTGATCTGACAAAAGCATTAACCACAAAGGCTAAGCCAGCTCAGACTGCGTCGACAGGTGTCGCTGGATGTACGTTGTTTTACCAATCACAAGAGTGCTTAAACCTGGTTCAAGAAGTGTTTCGCTTTGAAGGGTGGAACGACCCTGCTTGTGTGAAAGCGACTGGTGGTTTGACCAAGCTTACTGAGCAACAAAGTAGCCATATCGTCATTTTAGAGTTAAATGAGTCGAACAATGTGGTGGAAGATGCAAAAGCTTTTGCTAGTAAACTGCCGACACACAAAGGTGTGGTGGTCATTGGTAAAGAAGACGCTATTTCGACGCTTCGTTCTCTTAAGGAGATGGGCTTTTACTACGTTTTCTGGCCGGTAAATAAGCAAGAATTTGCAGACTTCTTAACTCATGTGAGTAAAAACCTTAAAACGTTTTCCGGTGTTAGCCAGAAGCGTAAAGCAAAGCGCGTTGCCATTGTCGGCGCTAAAGGCGGTGTAGGAGCGTCATTCCTCGCTACCGAACTAGGCTCACTCTTGTCGACACAAGGTTCAGATACCATCCTTGTCGATCATCAATACGCTGACACAAACATTGATGTCTTACTTGGGTTAAAAGATTTTAAACCACGCACCATCGATGAGTTCACGGCGCCGCTACACGAAATGGATGAAGAGGGTGCATTAAGTTACCTGTCCAACGCTCGTAAGAACCTGCGTTTGTTAGCTATCAATGGTGATATGAGCCAAAACGATGTGCTCAATTACAACCAGACCTTATGTGAGCTGTTAGCACGAAACACTAACTTCATCATTGAAGATTTTTCTGGAGCTGTGGATTTCAAAGTTGAACCACAACTCTTGGCAGAAAACTTTGATGTGGTTGTGTTGGTGTTCGACGCATCGGTGTCATCGGTGAGAAGTGCTAAGCGGCTCTATGAAAAGATAGCGAGCTTGCAACTGACGTTATCGTCACGCACTCGCATCCTCATGGTCGCAAACTATCATCGACCACAAAATGCCTATGTATTGCAAAAGCCTGATCTATCCAAGTATTTAGGCGCGAACGTTGATCTCGAAGTCGACTACTGTAAGTCATTGGCTCACATCATCATTGATGGAAAGCGAGGTCACAAACACGACCGTCATATCAATCGCTCTATGGAACAGTTGGTCAAGCTGATTAATGGACAACCGATCGACCAGAAAACGATGAACTCGTGGTTAAAAAAGGTGCGTGTTAAATGAGTTCGAATAAAGACTTATACCTCGCTTTTCGTGGCCAGATCTTTGAGGCGTTAGATGCTGAAGCGGTTCAGAAAATGAGCCGTAAAGACTTAGAGTCCCAGATACAAGCAGCGGTCGATTTATTAGCGAACAGCTACCAAAGGCCTATCACTTCCATGATGAAGTCCGGTTTGGTGAAAAGCCTGATCGACGAGCTGTTTGGGCTTGGTCCTTTACAACCATTGGTCGAAGACCAGTCGATTTCAGACATCATGGTGAATGGGCCCAACAATATTTTCTTCGAACGCCACGGCAAGGTTAAAAAATCCGAAGTTTCGTTTGTGAACGAAGATCAGTTATTGGCTATTGCTAAGCGTATTGCCTCACGTGTTGGACGACGTGTCGATGAGCTTTCTCCTACGGTCGATGCAAGACTAGAAGATGGTAGCCGTGTGAACATCGTGATCCCACCGATAGCATTAGACGGTACCTCGATCTCTATTCGTAAGTTCAGAGAGCAGAATATCGGGTTTGAAGACTTAATTGGCTTCGGATCGATGTCTCCCGATATGGCAAGAGTATTGATGATTGCGTCTCGTTGCCGTATCAACGTTCTGATCTCGGGCGGTACAGGTTCGGGTAAAACCACGCTACTCAACGCACTGTCGCAATATATCGCTGAAGATGAACGTATCGTCACGATAGAAGATGCCGCTGAACTGCGCTTGCAACAGCCTAACTTAGTTCGACTTGAAACGAGAACTTCGAGCGTTGAGCAAACAGGAGCGGTCACTCAGCGAGACTTGGTAATCAACGCACTGCGTATGCGCCCTGATCGAATCATCCTTGGTGAGTGTCGTGGCTCTGAGGCGTTTGAAATGTTGCAAGCGATGAACACGGGGCATGATGGCTCTATGTCTACGCTCCACGCGAACACCCCAAGAGATGCGATTGCCCGTGTTGAGTCTATGGTGATGATGGCGAACTTAAATCAGCCGCTGGATGCAATTCGAAGAACGATCGTAAGTGCCGTGCAGATGATAGTTCAAGTCAACAGGCTGCGTGATGGCTCTCGCAAGATTACTAGTATCTCGGAAATCGTTGGCTTAGAGGGCGATAGCGTGGTGATGGAGGAGATCTACCGCTTCCGTTACGACGATGCTCACTATGGCGAAAACGTGAAAGGGGAGTTTGTCACTAACGGCATCATGCAGCGATCTGAGCTCGTGAAAAAAGCGCAATTCTTCGGGCTCTATGAAGAGCTTATCGCATCCTTTAAGGGGGCATAGCATGCTGTGGATTTCATTGATTCTATTCTCCTTTGTGCTTCTTTTGATAAGGGATTCAAAGGTAAAAAAGGTCAATCAATTCTTCAATATTGAAGAAGCGGAAGCTGAAAACTTTAACGCCATTAACGTGAAGTCATTAGTTCGAAAACAGAGCTGGCACAGGTTTAAAGAGTCGATTTCACCTACCTTGATGGTACTAGGCCCACGTTCAACTTTATATATCGCCTTATACATAACGATTAGCCTTATTGCTTCTTGGTACATCGTGGTTGACCTGTTATCGATGACCAACTCTTGGTGGGTGCCGGTATTGGCATTGGTTTTTACCTTTTTTGGTTACCGCTTCTTGGTGACCAGGCGACGTCGAGATTTCGAGAACACTTTTCCCGATGCATTGAATATCCTCATGAGTGCGGTAACTGCGGGCGATAGTCTAATGCAAGCCATTAGCTATGTAGGTGAAGTGATGCACAACCCGATCGGACGCGAATTCAAATTGATGGGCGACCGACTAAAGCTAGGTGAATCTCCGGAAGTAGTGCTTAAGCGATCCTGTAAAAACTACCCATATCCAGAGTTTCTATTTTTTACCGTAACGATTCGAGCCAACATTGCGCGAGGCGGACAACTTAAAGGGGTGTTAGCTCGATTGATTCGCGTGTTGGTGGATGCTCGAACGCTAGAAAAAAAGAAGATGGCAATGACGTCGGAGGCGAGGATCTCAGCCAAGATCGTAGCGGCTATTCCTTTGGTTTTCATGGTCATTCTTAATTACATAAATCCCGACAACGTCAACTATGTCTTGTATGACGAGTCGGGCCGTGTGGTGTTGTTTTACGTGTTGGGCAGTGAGCTTTTCGGTTTATTCATCGTTTGGCTATTAGTGAGAGGTGTGCGGGCATGATGATATTAGCTGCACTTATTGTGCTGTTTTTTTCGCTGCTCTTTTTGATTGTCGAATCGGTGCGTGCCGATCAAAGACAAAAGAAAGTCGCTATGTACATTGGTGGCGATGCGATTAAACCACCTTCTCGTGTGAATCGATTCTTCGTTCGATTTGGCAAGGAGCATCGCCATGAACTTGAGCAAAAACTCATAGAAGCGGGGTATTACAACACCGAATGGGCGAAGTTCTACTTTCCCGCCAAGGTACTAGTGCTCGGCCTCATCTCAGCGCTCGTTTTGCTCGGAGATATGACATCGACCAACAAATTGCTGGTGGTGATTGTCTCTTTAATTGTGGTGATTGTGGTGCCAGATACCTTGTTGCAAATGCGCCGTAAAATGCTGATAAGTAAAACCTCGGCACAGCTTCCTTACCTTTTGGACATGATGTCGGTGTGTGTACAAACCGGTATGACTATAGAGGCGGCTTTAGCGTATTTGGGTAAAGAGCTTGCGGAGTTTGATTCCGACCTTTGTTACCAAATTAAGCGGACTTCTGATTCGGCCAAGATACATGGTGTTGAGAAGGCTTTGAATGATCTCACTGAGCGTATTCCAACTCCCGCAATTCGAAGTTTTGTGCTGACCATTATTCAGAACTTGCAATACGGTACTTCTGTCGCGCAAACACTTAGCGACTTAGCTGAGGATATGCGAAAAGTCCAAATCCTCACGGTTGAGGAGAAGGTTGGTAAGCTGTCTGCCAAGATGAGTGTGCCGTTGATCCTTTTCATCATGTTCCCGATCGTTATTTTGATTCTCGCACCGAGCATCATGCAAATGACATTGAGCATTTAGAGGGCAAACGAATGAATAGAAAATGTATTTTCCTCATGTTGTTAACGATAAGTCTTTTAGCAGGGTGCCAATCGACACCTTCTGAACAAGACCAAATGCGTGCTGATGTCACCAACATGGAGAAGGTGAAAAACTATGATGGGTTAATTCACCATTATAAAACCGAGCTAGAACAAGGTTCTCAAGATCCTGCAGTAAAGGAAAAACTGGCCTGGGCGTACTTTCATAAAGGTGACATCGAATCGGCAGATTTCTACGTTCAACACCTTCAACAAGAGGGTATCGAAAATCCGAACTTGTACCAATTAGAAGGCCAAGTGTTCGACGCAAAAAACGATATTGAGAGTGCGATTTCTGCCTATGTCGCTTCTATTGAGGCAGGAAATAAAACGGGTCAAATTCATGTATTACTTGGCGTGTCATACACAAAGCTGGGTCAGTATGAGAAAGCGTATCAAGAGCTGAACCTTGCTCGCTTGCGTGGCTATGATGACATTGTGGTGAAGAACAATATCGCGATGATTCAAATGGCCAATGGTGAGTATCAACAAGCGATTGAAACCTTAGCACCAGTACTAAAGGAAGACCCTGCTAATAAGATTGTAAAAGCTAACTTAGCGATAGCATTGATGAAGACTCAGCAGATCGAGTCGGCTCAAAAACTACTCAAAGGTGAATTTTCTGCGCGAGAAATACAAGACATTGCAGCTGAACTCACTCAACCGGGAGTTACTGATGGCGCGTCTTAATAGACAGAAAGGAGTGACGGCTATCGAGTTTGTGTTTGGGGCGCTGGTTTTGTTCTTCGCTACCTTTGCGATCTTTGAATCGAGTTACCAAATCTATGTCGTCAACATGACGGAGTATTCCCTTAGAGAAACCATCAGGAACACCAAGATCTATGAAGGTAAAGGAGTCAACGAGCAGTACGAGAAGAAGTTTAAAGACTTGATTGAAGACGATGACAATCTATGGAGCTTCTTAATTGATGCCTCAAGGTTTTCTATCGAAGGTCAGTATTTCAAAACCTACGATGATTTCGTGGCGAACAGAGGACATTCGAACCAAGACTTGAACTTCAACTATGACCTAGCCGAGATCACTGTGACATACCGATACCCTCCGATCATTAAATTGGCCGGTGCGGCTGATAGAGATATTTCACGCACCATGGTTTTGAACTTAGAGCATGAGGGGTGGAAAGATGATGAGCTGTAAACAACGTCCCTGTTCTATGTCTCGTCAACAGGGCTCATTTACCGTTGAATTGCTGTTTATCTTTGTCGCGCTGTGGGGTGTTTATCTTTTTGCCGCTGATTTGAGTTATCAACTGCTCACGCGAGCAAAGCTCGATAGATCAAGCTTTGCTTTGGTGAACGTTATCAAGGAGCGCACTCGTTATTTTGAAGCGGATGTGCTCGCGGGACAAAACTTATCTGTCACTAATCGCGAGTTACAAGATATGACGAAGGTAGCCAGTCGAATGCTCAACACACCTGTAGACAATGTGGCAATCAAGATAGAGTCACTGACAAATAAAAGTAGTGTTGCTGAGTTTACCAGCAGCAAGTTCAGAAGCTTAAATTGCGACACCGATTCGATTGTTGACCACGCTGAATTAGCACCGGTTGATAAAGGCGTTGTTTATCCCTTGTATCGGGTAAGCCTTTGCGAAGAAGAAAGTTCTTGGTTTAAGCCTTTCTTTAATGGTGGCACCGGTACTTCCGTTAAGATCGCTTCGTCTTCAATCATGCCTGGGAGGTAACGAAATGAAAATGCAGCATGCCAGCCTCCGACGCCAAGAGGGGGTAGCAGCAGTATGGATGGGCCTATTGCTTGTTCCTATTATGGGCGTGACTTTCTGGGCCGTCGAAGGGACTCGTTATGTGCAAGAAACCAGTCGACTCAGAGATTCCGCAGAGGCAGCAGCGATAGCGGTGACCATCGAAGATCAACCCGACTTAGCTCGTAATCTAGCGACTCAATATGTCGAGAACTACGTGAGGGATATTAAGTCCACCAATCTTACTGCTCAAAGATTTCACCAAGCAGAAGATGAAGGGGCCGGCATTCTTGAATATATCCAGTACACGGTTAATGCAAAGACGACTCACGACTCTTGGTTCGCGAGCAGCTTTATTCCCTCGTTTGATGAGCAACAAGATCTCGCGGGCCGCTCATTAGCGCGGAAGTACCCGGTATATCTTGGCGATAACAACATCGATATCGTTTTCGTGTCGGACTTTTCCGGTTCAATGAATGACCGTTGGGGCTCAAGTCGACACATTAAAATAGACGATTTGAAAACAGCTATCGACCAAATATCAAGCAAGATCCTGTGTACTAGAACTAAACAAGACTATGTCGATGGCGAGTGGAAAGAGGTGTGCGATGAACCCGGTGAAGACACGACTGGAGACAAGCTGCTCAACCGAGTTGGCTTTGTGCCTTTTAACGTGCGTACAAGAGAAATCGTATCGGGTGGTAGAGCGAATGCAACCAGCCAACTGAGTTACAAAGATAACTACAAGCCTAATGTGTCACCGTATTCGTACAATGATGTTAACTGGGATTACTGGCGTACTTACTCCCAAAATGAGGTGCTGAACTGCGCTAGCCGTCAGTCACGTTGTCCAAACCCTAAGTCGGACTATCAAAAGTACGCTAAGCGTATCAAGGATGTGATTTATCAGGATAGTTATCGGGTTGCTGACGTCTACAACTATGTAGATTTACCGACATCAGTTTCCACCATGTTTACCGACAAGTCGGCATTACAACCTGATTTCTATGGCGTGAATGGAACGGATCTATTTAATGCTCATGGATCTTCGAATTCCTCTCAGTTCAAAAACATTCGGTTGTCGAACAAGCTGTCTGATTTGAATCCTATCAACTCTATGTGGGCAGATGGGGGCACCGCGGCTTTTCAGGGCATATTGAGAGGGGCACAGATTCTCCATGACGGTGACCCAAACAGCTCTGATGATGAAGAACAGCAAGCGTATAACAAGAAAATTAAGATGTTGCTCATTTTGAGTGATGGGCAGGAGAGCCCAAATAACGGGATTCTAAAAGGGCTAGTCGACAGAGGTATGTGTAACAAAGCAAGAGAGGAAATCCCGGGCTTGTACATAGGAGTCATTGGTATCGATTTTCGGGCCTCTCAGCAAAGTGGTTTCCAAGACTGTGTTGTTGATCCGAATGAAGACATTATCGACGTATCTAACCTAGATGAATTGATTGAAAAAATAGAAGAACTCATCCGTAAAGGCTCGAAAACAAGCGGAATCACTAAGTTGTATTAGAGGAAATTATGAAAAAGTTAATGATAGGTTCCATTGTCCTGTCGGCATTGCAATTTAGCTTTACTGCTAATGCGGAACAAGGTGTCAGCGTTTATTGCGACACGGCATTCAGTGAATACCAACATAGCGTTAGGGTTGATGATGTCGTGGGTATTGCCCAGCACAGACAGGGCGTTCTACAGATCGAGCAGCAATCTGATAGTAGTGAATTGAAGCAAGCTTTAGCCAGTCAGTCCAGCATGGGTATGAATCAATCAGGATGTAAGACTTGGATTAGTAACCAAGAGCGTCACGGGCTATTGGCTCGTCTTCACTTTGGGTTTGATCAACACAATTTAACACCAATGGGTAGCAAAGCCTTAACTCAATTAGCTAGCGAATTGCAGGCTAGTGGCAACTCGGTCACTGTTGATGGGCACACAGATAGCACTGGTGATGAAGGCTACAACCAAGCTTTGGGGTTACAAAGAGCACTCACTACTTCGAATGCTTTGGTTGCTGATGGTGTAGAGAAGAATCGCTTGGTTATTCGTTCTTTTGGTGAAAGTAAGCCTATCACTTCGAATGAAACGAGTGAAGGGCGAGCAAAGAACAGACGAGCCGAGATCTGGACGTCGATGGATGATGCCACAGAACGAGTGAACTAAGAGCATACCTTCGCGTTCAACCCAATATAAATAGTTAATGGAGTCAGTGGCTTGTAATGTAGCTAAGAAAAAGTCTTAGCTATCAATCTGTCGGAACCCCACTCAATATTATCGTGCATAGAATTTTTGTTATAACGGATGCTAATGAATATTCAATCAAATTTAACTATCTGATACTAAAGAATAATTGATGCTATTTGACAGAGTCTCTTCTGAAGGGATGGAACAAAATATCGACGTAGATACTTGGATATCTATATTGGACAACATATGCGACATTATGGACGCATCGAATGCGGGGATCATCACGATCTCCGATTTTACTCGTTTGGGTTTTGAGAGCGTTTTATGTTCTTCAACCAAACTGTGCGAGCAGCACAAAAGTAAGATCAGTTGTTTTTGTGAGTATGTATACAAAGAGAACCGCACGGTTTATTTGAGTGGATGTTCTTGTGGTGAGGCAACTGTCGAGAAGGAGCCTGACGACTATAAATCATTTTGTGGCATCCCCATCAGCGGCACAGATGGAGAAGTGTTTGCCATCCTGTTCGTGTTTGACTTGAATCCAACCGAGTATACGGAAAGCCAAGTGAACCTGATTGAGAACATTTCAACCTTGCTACGGTCTGAAATCCTCTTGAAAGAAGAGAGCAGGATTTTATATAAAAACAGCCACTTCGATATCATGACGATGCTTCTCAATCGAAGGGGATTCTTTCATGAATTCAACAAAGCAAACATTGATGATGGAGAGATCGTTTGTCTCTATTTTGACTTGGATAATTTAAAGTACATCAATGATACTTACGGGCACTTTAAAGGCGATGATTACATTTCTGGCTTTGCTTCGTGCATCAGAAATAACATCAAATACAACACAATACCGGCGAGAGTGGGTGGTGATGAGTTCATTGTTGTTATTCATTCCGAAGATCGCGGATACGCTTGTGAATTGGTTCGTAAAATTCGTGCAGATTTTCATGAGTTCATTGAGGGGTTTCGTGGTGATGATGATGTTTCACTAGGGTTTTCTTACGGGTGCGGAACCTCTGATTCTCAAAGCTTGAACATCATCAATTTAATCAAGTCATCAGATGAAAACATGTATCGCAATAAGAAAAACAAGTTGTAGTTTTTATAGTATTTATATGCCGATAGTAGGTACGAAAAAGCCCACCAGTGTGGGCTTTTTGCTTATTTGACTTGTCTAAGCTCGAATGATCATTTGGTCGCGTTCAGGACCTACCGATACCATTACAATTGGCACGCCCATCAGTTCTTCAATGCGAGTAACATAATCCTGTGCAGCTTGAGGAAGGCTTTCAAAAGTGCGACAACCTGTGATGTCTTCATCCCAACCCGCCATGTCTTCGTAAACAGGTTTCAGCTCTGTCGTTTGTGGCCAAATTGGGTTTTCGCTGTGCTCGTCTGCATATGCAGTACAGATCTTTAACTCAGCCAAACCAGACAGGCAATCAATCTTAGTTAGAGCGATTTCTGTCGCGGCTTGCAGTTCAACACCGTTGCGCGTTGCTACAGCATCGAAGTAACCCATATCACGTGGGCGACCGGTTGTAGCACCGTATTCGTTAGAGCTCTCACGGAAGCTATCTTGCTCTTCCATTGCTGTAACCAGAGTACCTGTACCGACAGATGAACTGAATGCCTTGGCTACTGCAATAACGCGCTCAGGGCGAAGGGCAGGTAAGCCACTACCAATACCCGCGTAAGCTGCAGTTACATTTGATGATGTTGTCCAAGGGTATTCACCGTAAACCAAGTCACGACCTGCACCGAGTTGAGCTTCAAACAGTAGGTTTGCGTCTTGTGCTTGAAGTGCTTTAAGAGGCTCGGTCACGTTACAAATGAACGGGCGCCAAGCTTTCGTCACTTCAAGTAGCCATTCAGTCATTTCTGATGCGGTCTGAGTAAAGTCACATTTAGGGTAAAGGGCTTTTAGTTGAGGCATTTTCCAATCAAGCATGAATTGAATGCGCTGCTCTAGAACCTCTGGTTGATTTAGCCAACCCACAAGGATGCCTTTTTTCATCACGCGATCGCCGTATGCTGGCGCAATACCTTGGCGAGTTGAACCGTAAGCGGCATCACCTAAGCGTTCTTCTTCAAGCGTATCTTCCAGTGCGTGCAGTGGTAGGCATAGTGTCGCACGATCAGAAATAGCAAGTTTAACGTCAACATTTGCTGCTTGAACTTCTGCGATCTCTTCGCTTAATGCTGCAGGGCTAATCACCATGCCAGGGCCAAGTACAGCCGTACAGTCAGGGTTAAAAATACCACTTGGAAGTTGGTGCAGTTTGAATGTACCAAAGTCGTTAACTACGGTATGGCCTGCATTGTTTCCGCCTTGGAAACGAATGCTTGCAGATGCTTCTGCTGCTAAAAAATCGACGATGCGGCCTTTGCCTTCATCACCCCAGTTTGCACCCACAACAACGATAGATGGCATAAGTTTATCTCCTGACTGATTGAGAAATCATGTTAGTGCTGCATTGTAGATAAGAGAAATTAATTATCTTTATTATCTTGATAAGGATTCCATATAGCTCTAAAGTTTTAATCATAAGCGAGATTCCCTATCACGTTCGTTCCTCACTGTAGGGAATGACAGGGTAAGGTTGTTCGTCGTCTTGAGAAATAACGAAATGGGGCATTCCTAGTAGCTTGAATTAACACATGAGAGAACATGATGCTTGATATCAATTTGTTGAACACGTTTGTGACATTAGCTGAACACAAACATTTCGGTAAGGCGGCCAACGCTCTTCATATGACGCAGCCGAATGTGAGCTTGCATCTAAAGCAACTTGAACAGCTAACACGTATCAAGCTCATAGAAAGGAGCCCATTTCAGCTAACTCAAGCGGGCGAAAGGCTATTAGAAACCAGTAAAAGAACCTTACTTGAGTTACAGGTATGTCAGGCTGATCTTAATGCGATCAATGACCTCAAAATCGGGACGCTAACTATTGCGGTTAGTGACATTATCTCTCGATTTCTATTGATTCGTCCTTTTCAGAAATTTAAAGCGCAGTACCCGGGCATCGATCTTACATTGCTTAATACCACCTCATCTCAAGCATCCAGTTTGGTAAAGAACGCCAAGGCAGACCTGGGTTTTGTGATTGCCAAAGAGCAGCATAATGAGTCACTCTATTTTACTAAGCTGCAAGAACTATCATGGTGTGCTCTGGGGGATGGTTTAGAGCCTCAAAGCACCGATAACTCGAAGGATAATGATCCTAAGAACGATGAAATCGATCCTGAACTGACCTTAATTCTACTGGGTCACGATACAAGAACTCGAGACTTTATCGACGAAGGGCTTCCCGGTCTGAATCTTCCTAATTACAGAGTGATGGAAGTTGGCAGTGTTGATGCACAAATTGACTGGGCTGAAGCGGGATTTGGCGTTGCCATCATTCCTGAATTCGCTATATCAACCAAGCCACACTTAAAATCGAAAGTCACACCATTACTTAACTTCTCTAGCACCAGTCTTGGTTACATTGTTAGGCAGAACCAGGTGTTGTCGAAAGCCACAAAGCAACTATTGGGTTGGGTGAATGATGAGATTACATTGCTACAAAAAGGCGTTGATTAGCGTCGCAGCAAACTCGCATAACAACCAATAAATGGACCTGAGCCCACTGTACGTAGGCTTTTTTTGTCGCTGCCATATACGTCACAGGAAATACCGCATTGACAATGTTTGATTATCAAACTAAATTGAGCGATATTAATTTGATAGTCAAAATACTTGTTTGTCAAAGTAGTTTGACTGATCAGTGACATCAACTTTGAGCATAAGATTAAGGACACCATTTTGAGCTTTACAACCCATCACCAACACAACTTCTCTTCACATAACAGTCAAGGTGAAAAGCGCACTTTCTATGTCCTGCTACTGACTGTCACGACCATGTTTATCGAAATCATCGCAGGTACTGTTTATGGCTCGATGGCATTGCTTGCAGATGGTTGGCACATGGGGACACACGCAGCAGCGTTTGGTATCACTTTGTTTGCTTATCGCTATGCAAGAAAACATGCTGATAGTGCTCGTTTCTCTTTCGGTACAGGTAAAGTGAGTGTTTTAGGGGGCTACACCAGTGCTATTGCTTTGGGTATTGTGGCTCTGTTGATGCTGGTGGAGTCGGTACATCGTTTGTTCAACCCTCAAGCCATTCAATTTAATGAAGCGATTATCGTCGCTTGTATTGGTCTTACGGTGAATGTCGTAAGCATGTTCTTGTTGGGAGACCACCATCACGACCATGATCATGGACACGCTCACGGGCATTCGCATGGTCATTCACATAGTCATGAAGATACGCATCATCATAGTCATACCGGCCACCATCATGATCACAATCTACGCGCTGCATACATGCACGTTTTGGCGGATACGTTAACGTCGTTACTAGCGATTGTCGCGCTGTTGTTTGGTAAGTTTTATGGTTGGAACTGGTTAGATGCAGTGATGGGGATTGTCGGCGCGCTGGTTATTGCTAAGTGGACTATGAACCTTATGAAACAGACTAGCCCAATCTTACTCGATGAAAATATCCACCAGGATTACCGTGATTGGGTGATCGAAACGTTATCGCCTTATGCTTCCGTGACAGATTTTCATATGTGGAAGGTGAGTGGTCATCATTATTCAGCAGCGATTACTCTTGAATCAATCAGTGATAAATCCGTTTCTTAATATAAACAAATGCTCGCCAAGTTTGATAAGATAAATCATCTTACTCTTGAAGTGCACTTAAATGGCCATGCAAAACATAGAACAGCTTAACCAAATATTGACTGAGTTCTACGATAAAATGTCTTCGTGGGAGCAATCCGTTGTTAAAGAAACGGGTTACTCGCTCGCGCAGGTCCATACGATTGAAGTGTTGGGCATGCATGGCGCATTGAGAATGAAAGAGCTTGCCGAAAAGCTTGGTATTACAACAGGTACGCTTACTGTTCAAATTGAAAAGTTGGTTAAAGCAGAGTTAATTGAACGTCATCAACACCCAACCGATCGCCGAGCAATTGTGGTTGCTTTGACTGATGAAGGGCAAAAGATCCACGTTCACCATAACCAACTTCACCTAAATCTCGTAAACGAGCTAACCCAAGGCATAGAAGAGCAAGACAAAGCGGTGCTATTGAAGTGCTTAACCCAAATGGTGAAAGCTTTTTAACGCGTTGCGGGTTATCAGCTCGTATCCAGGGGCGGTCTCCCTTAGACTATGAATGGTTGACACATAAAATGGATCTACTTAATCAGTAGGTCCATTTTTTTCTCAAACAAGCATGGATGTTTGTTAGTTGTTAAATTTCACTGTTATTTTAACAAGTATTTAAATATTTACTTTTGTTCCCTATATTTCTTAATTCAAGAAGCAAGAGATCGTTAAATAGGGTCATTGACCACAAAGTAAAATAGATTCACGATTTTCATATCTACAATTGAACAGTATTCATAATTTCATGTACTTATCTTAAATAATCATCTCCTTTTAAGTCATTGAGTAACATGGCTATTTTGTAAGAGGTAGCGAGATGATAAAGAAGAATATTATTTTATAATCATTGATTATCGACTTTGAACATGATGTTTCTTATTTGGATCTATCAGTCTCATAAATGAGAATGGTTGAATTGTGTACGTATTTATTCTTTACACAAATATGACTTTGTCAGATTATCGTTAGCAATTGAACGGTGTTTTATTGTTGGTGTGCACGACCTGGTATTGCATGCTGGCGGTCGAAGACTTGTCCGAAGGACCCATAAATTCTAAGAAGAAATATAACCATTACTCTCGTCATGGCTCGATTTTTTACGATTAAGGAAAAGTAAATATGAATTTTATGCAAGCGACATCATTACTAGTCATGGGTTTATCTGTAACTGCCTGTGGGGGTGGTGGGGGATCATCTAGCCCAAGTACTGCGGGGTCTTCACCGTCAACAGTTACCGTTACACCAAAGCCGAAAACAGTAGTGACATCGACAGCCAATGGCGCTTCAAAGGCAGCTGTTCCTGCGTTAGTCGGACAAACCGCAGATATTATTCCAATGAATAACAATATGGTTCATGTTGTCTACTCGTTGTTACGCGTTCAAGATCTTCAAAGAGGAAATCAAATTGCCGATAATACAAAGACTTATATCGACAATTCCACAACTCTTGATTTGACAGGATTGGATATTCCACTAGTAAATATAGATATGCCAAGTCCAACCCTAATTGAGCTTCCTGCTTTTCATTGTTATGAAACCAATAATCTATCCGTAAAAAAAGAAGGTAGAGAATTGTATATCGATGGTGTGATATCAGAATATGAAGCTTTAATAAAAAATGGAGCGGGAAATAACGTCACAGCATCATGTACTAATAACAAATTGAATGAGTACTCTTTTAAAAATACGGTGGTCAACGAAGATTTAATTGTTGAGTCAATCGACTCGGTATCTTATGAAGACTCGGTGACTTCAAATACAGTTTTTCTACCGACATACCAATTCTCTGCTCTTGTGTATGAACAGCGACTAAAAAGCAATTTTGGTAACGCTTGGGCGTTGATGCAAAACGAGCACATTAATAGCGCAGCCAAAGAATTGGGTAACCATTTATTCGTATCGAACTTAAGAACGATCGACTTGGATATTAGCGGTCTAACGAATGAAGCATTAATCGATTTCGACAGCCTAGATAAAGTGCAGCTACTTAACGGTGCGATTTGGGGCATGCCAGGGCAGGGCGTTGCTGACCAACATTGGTGTAAGATCGTTAACTTACCAGATAACTCTAATGCAGATACACTTAAATACCAGGCGGTCATTGCGACCAATTGTGCACGCTCAACAAAACGTTGGTGTAATACATTGAATCCTAGCGACATTGCATTAAATGCCGCACCACCGGTTGCTTGGAGTGATTCAACTGCTGCTGCAGCGCAATTCACGGCTGACGCAGAGAAAATACAGTTCGTAAACTCTGGTTCGAAATATCAATCTTTGCTTACCAATGTTTCTAGCGTGGCTTCATACTCTGCTATAACACCTCTATTTGGTTATGGCGATCCTGTAGACACAAACGCATATGGTCAAAGCAACAATGCAGGTTTAAGTTCACAAGCAGGTCGTACTGCATCGTGCCAAGCAATGATGAACCCAAGCCACACGGAGATGGGCTTAGGTTATGCACATCACTTAATACTGAACTCAAACTATTCGTTACACAGCTTTTGGACTCAAACGTTTAACTAAATGCGCTAGTGGACATTGAGAGGCGCATGAGCCCTTGAATCAGAATACTTAGGAACAGCAGACCCTAGTTATAAAGCCGACAGTTGATGTCGGCTTTTTGCTATCTGGTGAGCGGTTCCGACGCTCATTAAACAGTGACTTTTTTACTAAAATTAAGGACTTATCACAGGAACTCATCTAAACAAAAGGTGCGGTGATAAAACCTCCAAATCCCTTTATTTAAAAGGTGTCAGGGCTGTTTTTAACGTTTGTATCAAACATGAGAAACCTTTGTATCCCAATTTTATAATCTTGCTAATGTACATCGTACCAATTTGTGTTATTGATAATTTTAACGTTAGTGAGCGCTCTTATTTGCATTTTCAATGAATGTGCAATGGCGAGATATAGAGGCAAAACAGCCCCTGTAGAGCGCCCATTATTGGTAAAAAGATAAAAATAACGAAATAGCTTGGGCAGGATAACACAGTCAAAAGCCCAGCCTTAGATACCTAAATTTAGTAAAGACGAGTCACATCTATGGATATAAAGAAAAAGCTCTATTCATTGGGAATGTTTTCCATTTTCGGCATGATTTCATTGCTGTTTACCACGTCGCAATTCGCAGATACGACTGCTCAAATGAGCGAAGCTAAACAAATCACTAAAGAGCTGGAAGTTCGCCTGCTTAACCTCCGCCGTAATGAGAAAGACTTCTTGTTACGAAATGATATGAAGTACCTTGATAAGTTCGACGTAAACTACAACAAGTTTTTGGCTTCAGAATCACAACTCAATGTGGTTCTGAATGATTTAGGTTTAGTTAACAGCACACACTTACGTGAAGACATCGAGGCTTACCACACGAGTTTTGTAGAGTTGGTCAAGGCGACGGAAGTTTATGGACTGGCAAGAGACAAAGGCTTATTAGGGCAGTTTCATGAAGTGTTAGACAGTATGAGTGCAACCGCAAGTCCAGAGCAAAGAGTTGAGCTTTACCTTTTTAATGACCTGATTGAAAAAGGTACTTTTGATCCGATTATGCTGTCATCAAGTTCCAGTGCTTTGCTACAAACAGCAAAGCAGGTGGTCGAGCAAAAACAACTCATTGGCTTGAAGCACAACGAAGGCCTGCTTGGTCAAGCGCGTGCAGGTTCTCACGTGATTGAAACTCAGTTTAAGGAGTTTTCAGCAGTGCTTGACCAAGAAACTCAAAAGGAGATGGACAAACTATCGCTGATCAACAACATCCTTTGCGTCACCTTGCTTGTGTCGATCATTTTGTTCAGCTGGTTAATCGTTCGCTCTATCATTGGCAAAATTGAATCACTGCTTTCGGTGATCCGTAATATTGTCGATTCCAACGATGTGTCGATTCGTTCATATCTTGATGGTAAAGACGAGTTGAGCACACTAGGTCAATACTTCAATCAGTTGCTTGATCAGCTTGAAGGCTTGATTTCTGCCTCTCAATCTAAGTCTCTACAACTGACTCAAAGTACCTCTAACATGCATGACGAGCTTGAGTCGGTAATCAAACAGTTTGAAGTTCAAGCAAACCACACCTCAACCATGACAACATCCGTTCAAGAGATGGTATTAACGATTGGTGAAATTTCAGAAAGCACTTCGGTCGCTGCAGAAGGCGTTCAACAAGCGAAAGTGAACGCAGACAAAGGGCGTGAAGTGGTGGTTGATACAATCAATAACATTACTCAGTTGTCTGAACGTCTATCAAGCAGCCAAGATTCAATCAGCTCACTGAACCATCATGTTGATCAAATCGGTGATGCAGTCAACATCATCCAAGGCATTGCTGAACAAACCAACCTACTAGCATTGAACGCAGCAATCGAAGCAGCACGCGCCGGTGAGCAAGGTCGTGGCTTCGCAGTGGTAGCAGACGAAGTACGCGCACTTGCTAGCAGAACGCATCAATCGACGACAGAGATAACCTCGGTGGTAAGTGCGATTCAAAGCCAGATGCAAGCATCGATGACTGAAATTGGCGAGTGTAACCAGCAAGGTCAGCTAACGCTTAAAGATTCAGAAGAACTGGATGCTAGCTTGCAGCTTATCTTAAGTGACATGCAGAGCATTCAAGGTAACTCTGAACGCATCGCGTCCGCGATTGAAGAGCAGGGTGCTGTGATGGCACAAGTGAGTGATTCCATCACGGAACTCAATGCCATCTCACACGATAATAATGCCTCAGCACAGCACTGTTTAGTTGAAGTAGACAAAGTAGCAGAGCAAGCCCATGAAATGGATAAAGCAGTCGCACAGTTCAAAACGTCTTAATTAAGCACCAAAATAACTAAAACCAAAGGCGCAGACTATCTGCGCCTTTTTTGTATTTGAGAGGTATGGACAAATACGAAGATAGAGGATTAAGAATAAGGCATTCCAAATCGGACTTAAGTATCTATGAAATAAGGTTAAAATAAACATCGTCTATTAAGCTAAGTTATACCTTCACGATACAAGCTGTACACATTGCTTTATCGTGGATGGCTGAATCTCACGGGAAGAGGAACAAAATGCATTACGACGTATTCAACGGAGATGCAGATGGCATCATCGCATTGCTTCAACTGCGCCTACATGAGCCTAAAGAGAGCACTCTTATCACGGGGGTGAAACGCGATATCAAGCTGGTCTCGCAGGTTGCTAGCCAACTAACGGAACAGAGTGCAAAAAGTGATGTTACATCGGTGACTGTTTTAGATGTGTCGATGGAGAAAAATCTACCCGCATTACAATCACTGCTTGCTGATGAGATTACTGTCTTTTACTGCGATCACCATCGTACAGGGGACATCCCCAAGTCTGAGTACCTTGAGACTCTGATTAATACAGCACCGGAGTGTTGCACAAGTCTTTTGATCAACCAAAAACTCAAGGGAGAATATGTAGCGTGGGCAATCGCAGCAGCGTTTGGTGATAATTTAAAAGCGGTGGCTGCACGATTAGCGCTAACAAATGGATTTGACCAACCTCAAACCGAATTTTTGCAAGAGCTAGGCACGCTAATCAACTATAACGGCTATGGCGCGTCATTGAGTGATCTGCACTTTTCACCGACTGAGCTTTACCAAGCGCTTTATCAATATCCGAACCCATTCGATCTATTGGATGATAAAGATTCCGTGTTTTATCAACTTCGCGCCGCTTATAAAACGGACAACCAACAATTATCAAACCTTACTCCGATCTATGAGAGTGAAGTCGCGCGCGTGTTCGAATTGCCTGCAGAGACTTGGGCAAGACGAATCAGTGGTGTATTTAGCAATGAAATAGTGAATCAAGACCCAGCTCGAGCACAAGCGGTGTTAACTAAAAACACTGATGCTCAGTCTTACACTGTGAGTTTACGAGCGCCTTTATCAAACAGAGTTGGCGCAGATGAAATTTGTTCGAGCTTTGATACAGGGGGCGGAAGGAAAGCCGCTGCAGGAATAAATTCGCTGAAAGAAGTGGATAAGTTGAGCCTTATTGAACGAATAGAGAGCTATTATTCAGGCCATTCAAAATAATTGTGATGTTATATTTTTGTTGATTTATTAGTGTAGAAATTTATATGTGGGGTTTAATTGGGCTTGTACGTCCAATTAAGCCACTTACAGATTTTGGTGACATCACTCGCAAAATAAAAAAGCCTTAAATATCATAATCTTTAGAGCTTTTATTCAGTTCACTTAACGATGTTTCATCCGTATATAATGCTTAATTTTACTCGTGAATTAACGGTGTTTAATATATTTGTATGATCAATATAAACTGATAAAAAAGAGCGTATTTCGCATTTTAATTTGAATGAAAAGTCAAAATCATATTGATTCTAATATTCAATCTGTGACTTAAAATCACAAGTTAAATCAAAGGTCCTTATTTCCTATAAATTCCGTTACTTCTCTATAAATATTCATGATTAAAATGAATTGGTTCGGTTGTGATTGGCACAGCTGTTAAGTAAGGAAGTGGGACTAATGTTGAAACGTAAAGCTCTACAATTAGCAGTATCAGTCGGCATGGCGGCCATGTCAGGTGCAGTTTATGCAAATGGATCTGACATGACGAATCCAGATTCGGGTGTCGTGGTAGGTTATTGGCACAACTGGTGTGATGGCGGGGGTTATCAAGGTGGTAATGCACCTTGCGTGACATTGGACGAAGTGAACCCTATGTACAACATCGTGAATGTATCATTCATGAAAGTGTACGATGTAGCGGATGGTCGAATCCCAACTTTTAAACTGGACCCAACGGTTGGGCTATCAGAAGAACAATTTATTGACCAAATCTCAGAACTCAACAAGCAAGGTCGCTCTGTACTGTTGGCTTTGGGTGGTGCAGATGCACACGTAGAGCTAGAAACTGGTGATGAAAGAGCCTTTGCTGATGAGATCATTCGTCTCACGGAGCGCTATGGCTTTGATGGTCTAGATATCGACCTTGAACAAGCGGCCGTCACTGCTGCAAACAACCAAACCGTTATTCCAGATGCGCTGAAGCTAGTGAAAGATCATTACCGCGCGGAAGGTAAAAACTTCCTTATTACTATGGCGCCAGAGTTCCCGTACCTAACGACTGGTGGTAAGTATGTTCCCTACATCGATAACTTGGAAGGTTACTACGATTGGATCAACCCGCAGTTTTATAACCAAGGTGGCGACGGCATCTGGGTTGACGGCGTAGGCTGGATTGCTCAAAACAACGATGAGCTAAAAGAAGAGTTCATTTACTACATCTCAGACTCTCTAATCAACGGAACCCGTGGTTTCCATAAGATCCCGCACGATAAGCTTGTGTTTGGTATCCCTTCGAGTATTGACGCAGCGGCAACTGGTTTTGTGAAAGAGCCACAAGACCTATACGACGCGTTCGATAGCTTAACTGCTCAGGGGCAACCTTTACGTGGCGTCATGACGTGGTCTATCAACTGGGATATGGGCACCAACAAAGCCGGACAAGCATACAACGAACAATTCATTAAAGACTACGGTCCATTTGTTCACGGCCAAGTGACACCGCCACCTGTTGAAGGTGAGCCTGTGTTGAAAGGTGCTGAAAATACACGTGTTCTTCACGGCACTGTTTTTGACCCGATGGAAGGCGTGACAGCAAGAGACAAAGAAGATGGTGATTTAACCTCATCAATTGATGTTGAAGGTTATGTCGAGACCAGTGTTATTGGAACTTACGTGCTGACTTACCGCGTAAAAGACAGCGATAACAATGAAACAACCAAAGCAAGAACGGTAGAAGTTTACAGCCAAAAACCTGTTTTCGACGGCGTGTCGGATACTACTGTAATGCTTGGTAATTCATTCGACCCAATGGCGGGTGTTACAGCAAATGATGCTGAAGACGGTGACCTAACAAGTTCAATTACACACACTGGCAGTGTCGATGTGAATGAGATAGGTAACTACACGCTTGTTTACCAAGTAACAGATAGTGCAAATCAAACGGTAACTGCTGAACGTAAAGTGTCTGTGACTGACGGTTCGAACTGCGCAGCAGCATGGGATGCTAATACAGTTTATGTCGAAGGTGATCAGGTATCCCACGATGGAGCAACTTGGGTGGCGGGTTGGTACACTCGTGGTGAAGAGCCGGGAACAACAGGTGAGTGGGGCGTTTGGAAGAAAGCGTCAGACAGTTCATGTGGTGGCAACCCTGGTCCAGGTGGTGACGTAGAACTGAGCGTCTCTGGTCTGCAGTCTGAATATATTCTAGATAATGGCGATGTAAGTATTCAGTTCACATTGGAGTCGAATGAAGCGCTTGATGTAATCGCAAAGGTGATTAATAGCGCGGGTTCTGTGGTTGAACAGACCAACGTAAACCTAACTGATAGCCACACGGTTACGATGGACCTGTATGATATTACAGAAGGTCAGTACAAGCTTGAAGTGGTTGGAACTGCGACAGATGGCGAAGTGGTGATGGTGGATAACTCGTTCTCAGTAAAAGAAGAGGGCGGAACAACACCTCCTCCGGGCAACTACCCTCCGTATGCAGCTGGTACTAACTACGAAGCAGGCGACATCGTGGTAGGTAGCGACAATGGTTTATACGAATGTAAACCTTGGCCTTACACGGCGTGGTGTGCAAGTGCTTCGTACGCACCTGGCGATAGCCAATACTGGCAAGATGCGTGGATTAAACTTTAATCCTATAAAGCAAATGGGCTACGAAACGTAGTTCTAAAGTGAATGAAGGGAGAGGCTATATGCCTCTCTTTGTTATTGATGATACAGAACGACTATTTGTCCAAGCTCGATCGATATTACTTACGTAGTTAAAGACGTCAGTTAATTTTGCTTAAGATCAAAATAAGAGTGATTATCAATTGTATTACTTGGTGTGTAATAGCACTATTCGACTTCTGAATTTTCAAATTTGTGAATATTTAAATAATGAATCTTGCGCAAGTCGATCTCAACCTATTGGTTATCCTCAAACACCTTCTCGAAGAAAAGCATGTCTCAAACACAGCCTTAGCGTTGGACATGAGCCAACCTACGGTCAGTCGTTCGCTTCAAAAACTACGAACCGTGTTTAACGATGATCTGTTAGTCAGGGCGGCTTATGGCTACGAGCTCACACCAAAAGCAGAAGCCATTAAGCAAGATCTAAACTCAGTACTTACTCGTTTAGAGAAGTTAGTTCATGGTGATGTTTTTGAACCACAAACGAGTGATAGCACTGTACGTTTCTTCGGTTTGGTGCCACAGGTTTCGCACCTATTACCTAAAGTAGTCGCAGAGATCCGCAAACAAGCACCAAATATGGTCGTTGATATTGATTCTATTCCTAAGCGCCATTTCGAGCCCTTGCTGTCCGGTGACGCACACTTTGTGTTATCGACTCATGAGCCGCTAAGTTCAGAGCAAAACCTGTATCGAATGTTCGTGATTAGTCGCGATTATCGCCTGTTAATGAGCAAAGACCATCCGTTGGCTGATAAAGAGATCACGGTTGATGACTTGTTGAATAGCCAGCTTGGGCAGATTTCACTCCAAGGCGATAAGAAGCTTTCGATTGAAAATAGATTCAAAGATCTCGGCTTGATCGATAAGCAGCGTCAGCTATCGATTCCGATTCAATTGTCTAATTTCAATATTGCAGCGGATATAGCAGAGACGACAGACATCATTTTTCACCTACCGACGCCTTTCGCGTCTCAAGCTGCAAAACAGCGTAACTTGGTCTGTAAAAGGGTACCCAAGGCAATAAGAAGTGCGTCGGAAGATGTGTATTTGTATTGGCATAAACGTTTTCATAACGACCCAATGTGTCGTTGGATACGCGAATTGTTCAAAGAGTTGTACGCCTAATGCATTGAGGTTGTGAATGTATGTGTGAGCTACTCGTTAAAATGAATATAGATCACATCCTTATGTGAATGTTGAATAGCGATAATCAATTTTTGGTATGAAACTTTCGTTGATTAGAGTGGTAATTGGCTATTTAATGCAAACCATTATCATTACCAATCACATATAAGAATGAATATCATGTCTGAGAGTTCCCTTTTTATTCGTAAGCCTTTATCGATCGCAGTCGCTGTTATTTGTACGTCACTTCCAGCTAGTGTTATGGCTGAAGAAGAAACGCAGGCAACCGATGAGCAAATGGTTGTTACCGCGACTCGTACAGAGATGGCGCTGAAACAAGCTCCAGCGTCTATGTCTGTCATTACTGCTCAAGATATTGAAGACAGCCCGGGCATCACTTTGGCTGATATCGTTGCAGACTCGACGAGTGTTGAGTCTGACTTTGATAGCACACGAGCAGGGCGCCAAATGATCTCTATTCGTGGTATGGATTCGGACTATACGCTTATCATGGTGAATGGTCGTCGCTTAAGTTCGGCAAGTGCCATCATCCGTGGTAACGACTTCGACCTTTCTACTATCCCTGTTGAGTCAATCGAACGTGTTGAAATCATCCGCGGCCCAATGTCAGCACTTTACGGCTCAGATGGTATGGGCGGTACCATCAACATCATCACCAAAGCTCCAGTCAATGAGTGGAGCTCGACATTGAGTATGGATACCTCATCACCAATGGATGGCAATGGCGGGCAGGAGCAATCTGTAGGTCTAACGACTTCAGGTGCTTTGATTGAAGATGAGTTGTTTGCCCGCTTTTCTATTAACCAAACCAGTCGTGATGCATGGCAGCCATACTCAGGCATTCACTCTTCGGGTCACGACAGAGAGGACGTTACGGCACTAGAAGGTCGTGATACTTTGAGCCTATTAGGCACATTGACTTGGCATGCAACAGATAATCAAACTTTAGATTTAGATTTTGGTTACAGCGACGACCAACGTGATGGTTTGGCTGAATATGCCACAGGTGCAAATCCAATTGATAGTAAGGTTGTGCGTAACAGCCAAGCGATAACACACAGCGGCTTTTGGAGCTGGGGTGATACACAAGTTCGCTACTCGCGTGAAAATGTAACTGACAGTGACGCGGCTGATTTAGGTAATAACTACAGCAGTGATGTTGAAGAGTTGACCCAAATTGTCGAAGCTTCAGCAACGACTTATCTGGGTGATAATCATACAGTCACGTTTGGTATGGATTACCAGTTAAGTGAGCTCACAAACAAAGAAAACTTAGCTAACGGGACGTCAGAGGCTTACCAAGGTGCATTGTTTATTCAAGATCAATGGCTGATGACGGATCAACTAACAGCGACAATTGGTGGCCGTCTAGATAAACACGAACTATATGGCGAAGAGTTTAGCCCTCGTGTGTATCTAGTTCACCAAACAACGAATGACTTAATCATCAAAGGCGGTGTGGGTAAAGCGTTTAAAGCACCTACATTAACCCAAAACCAGGCCGACTACACAGTCAACAGCTGTAAAGGCGTATGTGATTTACATGGTAGTGAAGATCTTAAACCAGAAACCAGTTTGAACTATGAGATCGCTGCGATTTACAGTCAGCCTCGTTGGAATGTTGAAGGTGCCTTGTTCCGTAATGAAATCAATGACCTAATTGAGCGTGATGAAACCTACTGTGAGAACGGTGGAATGTTTGAGTCTGGTAAAGGATGTGCTGATAGTTCAAGCTCTACTGGTTATGTAAATGGTAAGCGTACTTACACAAACGTTTCAGAGGCAGTAGTTCAAGGTGCAGAACTTACTGGTCAATTCCAGATCACCGACGAGTGGGGCATTTCTGGTAACTACACCTTCCTTGACACAGAAGACAAATCAACGGGTGAAGAGCTACTAGAGCGTTACAAGCATTCAGGTTTGGTTAAACTTAGCTGGAACCCAACCTACGATCTGAACACCTTTATTAGTGCACGTTACCGTGGTGAACGTAATATCGAAACGGACCTAACACAAGACGCGTACACAACATTGAACATCGGTACGGTTTACAACGTGAATGATTCGGTGCGACTACGAGCGGGTATCACAAACTTGACTGACGAAGCGGTATCTCAAGAGCTTGAAAATATGGGCTATGTTGAAGAACCACGTACTTACTACGTAGGCATGACGGCTGACTTCTAATCAATCTGATTTGATAAGTAAATCACCATAAAGTAAAGAACCCACATGACGTAACGTCTTGTGGGTTCTTTTGATCTAGGCTCTTTGTCGTGAGCGCTAACGTTGTACGAGAAGTAAACTAGCTTTTCACACACGCAATGAGTGCATTACCTGAGTGCGTATCCCAAGGTAAAAGCTTGTCATAGTCATGTTCAAAGATATGAACCTCAAAGTAGGGTTTCAATATCTCAATCAACTCTCTAAATGAGAACGCCACCATAGGGTGTTCGTCATTCCAGACCTGAGTCTCACCAGCCGTAGTTTTCTCGATGCTGAGCTTCAATGCTTGCTTGTCGCCTTCACCCGAGTAATACCAGCCTGAACGGAAGGTCAAATCGTCCTGTTCTTGATTGGTAGTATGACGAACAAACAGATCATTACTGATCTTATCTTTGTCGACCACGTTAAAGCAGAAGACGCCGCCTTGATTTAGGGCTTTGTGAACGCTTGCGATGCACTCTTTTAACTTCTCGATACCATCGTTGTAGTGGATCGAATACAAAAAACAAGTAATGAGGTCGAACGGTTGTGACACTTCGAAATTACTCATGTTCTGTACAGAAAAGTTAGCTTCAGGACAGCGAACTTGAGCAATGTCTAGCATGGGTTGGTTCAGGTCAAGTCCGTTACTTTGATAGCCATAATCGATAAAGTGACGAACATGCGGACCAGTACCACATCCAAGGTCTAGGTGAGTTTTTCCTTCATTTCCAAAAATCTGATGTAGCCTACGAACGCAGTGACTTTGCGCTTGGTAGTCAATATCAACACACATTAAATCATAGTAACCAGATAGGTCGGTATAGAGCGCGTTGGCGGACATGTTTGCCTGCAGCATTTGCTGAAAAAATTGGGGTGGCGCATAGTAAACTAGAACTTGAAAATAACAAGAAAATCTTAGCTAAATTTGTCCTATTTTTACTGTCTAGATTCTTCGGGTAAGAGTGGAAGTCCGATGTGGTGCGAGCTAGATGATTAGCTAGGCTCTACACAAGCGCCTTCAGGGTTTAATGACACTCTATCCTTACCATTAGCTTTTGCTTGATAAAGCGCTTCATCCGTGACTCTGATGAGTGTGTTGAGGGAGCGAGTAGTACGAACGATACAGCTGTCGGTAATACCAATGCTGACGCTTGTTTTGAATTTTTTCCGGTTAAAACCGATAAACTGATGGTTTCGAAATTCTTCACAGATACGTTCACCTACAACTCTTGCTTGAGACTCTGCAGTAGACAGTGCGGTTGCGTGGCATGTCACAGATTTTGGAAAGAACACGATAAATTCTTCACCACCCCAACGGCCAACAACACCATTTAGAGCTTTGACATGCTTCTTGATGATGGTTGCGAGTGTTCGAATGACAGTGTCACCGACGCTATGTCCAAATTGGTCGTTCACGTTTTTGAAGTCATCAATATCGAGAAGCAAGCAAGACATATTAGCATGATTGTTAGTCGGTTTTTTTAGCCAGTCATAAACCGCCTGACGAGTTAATACCTGCGTAAGGTCATCGTGAAGTGCGCGATGAATGAGCTCTTTTTCTAGTGCGACTTTACTAGTGACATCTTCGACCACCACTTGAATCGCTTTTTCGCCTTCCCAATAGATGATGTTGTCGTAAATATTGAAGTATTTTTTGCTTCCATCAAGGCAACGGTTTTCGACCACTGAACTAAAACTCGGCGTGTGACCGGCCATAATACTCTGGCTACGTTTTAGCGCGCTGACTCGATTGTCGGGCGGGATGATTGAGATAACAGAGTCCATCGCCAGTACTTGCTCTATTGAATCAGCACCCTGCATTTCGACCCAAGCTTGGTTAACCATTAGTGGTTTGAAGTTCTGATGAATGAGCACACCTTGTTTCGAACTCTTCAGTAGAGTGCGATACATGTGGTCTTTCTCTTGATGTTTACGTTCAGAGGCAACTACAGATGTGATATCGATGATCATGACTCGAAGAGCAGGGCGGTCATTGAGTTTAATGACGTGCGCTAGGCTGAATAGGGATAGAGTTCGCCCATTAATAGGTACATCCTTATACAGTTTTCCTTTCTGAAGCTGACCTTTAATGGCTGTGAGGTAACGTTCACGAAGAGCGCCATGGTAACTCTCTGGTACCATGGAATAAACGAAATCGACATTCTTTAATAGCGACTCTCGGTCATCGTAACCAAATAGGGTCGCGATATTATCGTCGACATCAATGACCTGATGATCCTGGAGGGTAATGTAGCCTTGAGCAGAATCGAAGTTCTGGCAAGGTAAGGCTGTCGTTAAGTCTAGTTGGATACTCATATCGGTCTGATCAATTAATCTCTACCGTAAAATGGTGCTTTGCATTAATTTGGGTATATCGCTGATAGACACGGTAAATGCAGCGAGACTCTACATGCAAAGTATGATATTCATCATTTAACTACACTAGCGTAATTTTACTGAATGGAAAACGGATTAAAATTTTATTAAGGATAATTAAAGCGTTATGAAAATAAAAATTGATGATTTGTCATGCGGAGAGGTAATTCGGCTATTAGAAGAACACTTAGCGGACATGTATGCAACGTCGCCACCAGAAAGCGTGCATGCACTCGATCTTGATGCTTTGAAATCACCAGAGATTACTTTTTTCAGTGCATGGAAAGACAGTCAATTATTGGGTTGTGTTGCTATTAAAGAGTTGGATCCCCAACATGCCGAGCTTAAATCGATGCGAACCTCTCAGTTTGCTCGTAATACAGGAGTGGCGAGTCAACTCTTGCAGCATGTTCTAGATACGGCTTCTAGCCGCCAATATCAGAGGATCAGTTTGGAAACAGGTTCTGAGGAGTACTTCAAGCCTGCGCGCAATTTGTACGAGAAGTTTGGTTTTGGATACTGTGAACCTTTTGCGGATTATGAATTAGACCCTTACAGCCAGTTCATGAGTATCGAACTACGCTAGACGCAGTTTAGTTGAAACACAAGATAAAAGAGATTCCCTATCACGTTCGTCCCTCACTGTAGGGAATGACAAATAAAGCGTTCACGTTATTTCCGCTCGTTATCCTAGAAGCGCGAGGTGTCTGGAATCTTTTATCGCATAGTGAGGTTCCTTATCACGTTCGTTCCTCACTGTAGGGAATGACGAATACAACACCCTTACTATTTCTTGTCGTCATTCCAGAACCGAGGAACGAGGTATCTGGAATCTCTTACCGCACAGCGAGACTCCTTGTTGCGTTCGTTCCTCACTGTAGGGAATGATGCATACAACCCCCCTTACTATTTCTTGTCGTCATTCCAGAACTGGGGAGCGAGGTATCCGGAATCTCTTACCGCAAAGCGAGATTTCCTATCACGTTCGTTCCTCACTATAGGGAATGACGAATACAACATCCTTATTATTTCTTGTCGTCATTCCAGAACCGAGGGACGAGGTATCTGGAATCTCTTTTGCTGCAATAAAAAACAAAAAGGTTGCTCTGAGCAACCTTTTTCTCAATGAATCAATAGATAGGACAACGTTAGCGTGTTTCTAACTCTGTGAATATCGCTTCAGCGTCAACCACGCTTCCGGAAATCGATAGGGTGTTGAAAGGCACTAAATCTGTCGGGCTAGAAGGCTTTTTGACAAGCAATTCTGGGTAGACTTTTGATTCGTTCATTAATAGCGATTTCAGCTCTTTTACTGACAGGTCTGGGTAACGAGACCACACCAATGCCGCGATACCCGAAACTACAGGAGCTGCCATGCTAGTGCCACTTTTTGAACCGTAAGTGTTACCCGGTGTTGTTGATAGGATGCGATATCCCGGAGCAAATACATCGACTGATTCTTGGCCGAAGTTACTGAAGCTTGCGACTAAGCTTTGGTCTGCGTATTTTGCAGATGCACCCACATCTAACCATGTTGAGATAGGCTTTGAACGGTAGTGCTTAGCATAGCGGTTAGGAAAGCTTGGTTTGATGTCGTTGTCGTTACGGCTATTACCCGCAGAGTGAACAATCAGTACACCTTTACGAGCAGCATAGCGGAATGCATGGTCAACGATGTACTTGCGAGGTGAGTAGCTTTTACCAAAACTCATGTTAATGATCTTTGCGCCATTATCGACAGCGTAACGAACAGCGTTGGCAATGTCTTTGTCTCGCTCATCACCATTTGGCACCATGCGTACCGCCATAATTTGAGCATGGTCTGCAACACCATCGATACCGATAAAGTTGCCGCGCTCTGCTGCGATGATACCAGCTACGTGAGTGCCGTGAGAGCCAACAGGCCCCTTAACATCGTTGTTACCGTAACCTTTTTCCCAAGGGTTATTGATGTCATCTAGGACAATGTCGCGACGAGTATCGAGCTCAAGATTTAAATGAAAGTCTAAAGAGTCTTGGTAGCGGCTACGACGAGACTCCAAGTATTCAAATGAATACCAAGATTCAAATAGGTTAAGGAGACTTTGCGCCGCTACAACAACGCTAGCGTTTTCGTTATCTAATAGCGTTTTTAAACCATTAGTCGAAAAGTCTTTCTGATCAACGTATTGAAGAATCTCTGCTTTGTATTCGTTGGCTTGGTCAATCGCGGTAGTGACACGATTTAACGCATCTTGGTCGTCTTTTAAAGAGGAAAGATAGTCGGATTCTACGCCTTCATAGTACTTACGCTTTTTGCGTGGGATCCAATGCCCATTTTCTTTAAGTTTCAAGTATTTTTTGTATTCTCGTGTGACCTCTAATGTATCTTGATCAACGTTGATCCCTAAAGAGTTTCCGAGAAAGTTCCATCCGTGAATATCATCGATGTAACCATTGCCGTCATCATCAATACCGTTATCTGGGATCTCGCCTTTGTTCGTCCAAAGTTTGTTTTTGAGGTCTTCATGTTCCACATCAACGCCCGAATCAAGCACAGCCACGATCACTGGCTCTGGCTTTAGCGGTGGCAAAAGGTAGTCATATACCACGTCAGAACCTACGCCTTGAAGCCTTGTGTAGCTCGCAGATAGATTGAACCAATCGCCGCGCTGTGAATCAGCAGAGCTCATCATTCTCATTGAGAACAAGGATGGTTGAATGTTTTGCTTAGAGTAATCTTCAACAATCGTACCTTTTACGTCTTGTATGAAAGGTGAATTGACAATCTGCGGTGTAACGCCGTCTTCTTTAACTGTTGAAGCGGTGGCGTGTGCGGAAGCTATGATAGCTAAAGCGAGAGTAGTAAGTCGGTATCCGTGTTTCATCTGTGTTGCGTCCTTATAGTTATGTGACTAACTGGCTTGTATAAGGCTATGTCTAAGCACATAAAGCCAGTCGATAGAGCGGGAAAAGCCCGTTCAAAAAACTGTCAAAAGGTAATATGCAATTAGATTTCTATCATTCGCTTGGTCAATGAAATGGTATTGAGATCTCACTGTGAACGATTTTTAAGGTTGAAAGTTTGAGCCAAATTCTATTAATAAAAACAACATTTATAAAATGAATTTGGTGGATAGATTTACTTTAAAATCAATTGATTATTTTGTTATTTATTAAGCTAAAGCTTAGATGATGAAGTCAGAAAGGCAGGGGTATGACTCAATGCATCACCCCTCGGCTATTGGGCTACTTGTTAACAAGATGCATAAATCAGATAATATTTACACGAACGACTTTAGCTATTGACTAGAAATAACCACTTATCATGACGACTTATTTTTCCGGTTTCTCCCTCGGACTTTCGCTGATCCTTGCGATAGGTTCTCAAAATGCTTTTGTACTCAAGCAAGGCTTAAAGAACCAACATGTTTTGGTCATTTGTACTGTGTGTGCTGTCTCTGATGCGTTGCTGATTAGTTTTGGCGTCACAGGCTTCGGAGCTATTGTTCAGCAGTTTCCTCAAATCGAACTGATTGCTCGTTATGGTGGGGCAATGTTTTTGGGCGTGTATTCATTTTTAAGTTTCCGCTCGGCATTCACTGAAAATCATGCGCTAGAAGCGAATGCGCAAGCCAATGATTCACTAACCAAAGCCGTAGCCATGTGCTTAGCTTTTACTTGGTTAAACCCACACGTCTATCTAGACACCGTGGTGTTATTAGGCTCTATTTCCACTCAGTATCAACCTAATCAGATGTTATTTGGAGCTGGAGCGGTATCGGCTTCTTTTGTGTTCTTCTTTTCTCTTGGCTTTGGTGCGCGTTTCTTGGCTCCGATGTTTAAGAACCCGCGAGCCTGGAAGGTATTGGAATTTGTTGTGGGTGTAATAATGGCATCTATAGCAATTTCTTTAATCGTTTAAGTGGCTATATTTCTTAATTTCCAAAAAATAGAATTATACTTCGTCTTTTGTTGATGACGCTCGTCTTAGGGATGTAAATACAAATTAATGACCTGATACGGAGTCAACAATGATTAAACTGATTAGCTTTAAAAACTGCCCATTCGTTCAACGTGTAATGGGGGCTCTAGTTATGAAAAAAGTACCGTTTGAAATCGAATACATTGAGCTTAACAACAAGCCACAATGGTTTTTGGATATTTCTCCAAATGGTCAAGTGCCTGTGCTAGTGACTGAAGATGACACCGTATTATTTGAATCTGATGCGATTGTTGAATACCTTGACGATAAATACGCACCTATTGAAGAGGTATCAGCCGAGCAAAAAGCATTGGACCGAGCATGGTCATATCAAGCGAGCAAACATTACATGCCACAATGCGGAACGATGGGAAGTAAAGACAAAGATACGTTTGATACACGTTTGGCAAATCTTCAAAAAGCGTTTCTTAAAGCTGAAAATAAACTAGGCGATACTCAATTCTTTAAAGGTAATTACATTTCAAATGTCGATATTGCTTGGCTGCCACTATTACACCGTGCATCGGTGATAAAAGAACGTTCGGGATTTGATATGTTAGAAGGTTTTCCTAAAGGCTTTGTTGCGTAATTAAATTTAGATATAGAGCCAACCCGTTTCGCGTATTTCTTAGTCAATACGACAAGTTTTAGGCATACCTAACCTAGTAAGCTTGTTCAACGCTTTTATCATCGCGTAAGTTTCACCCACCTGGGCATTGTAATTTCTTAAGCTCAGTTTCCCTCCTAGCAACTGTTTAACTCGATACATCGCTGTTTCTGAGAGTGAACGCTTGTGGTATCCATACCGCTC
>NZ_JAKEUW010000057.1:0-34944 GCF_022398115.1 Vibrio sp. Isolate22
TCAATAGCAGTATCAGAAAATTGAAAGCCTCTACCTCGTTTACCATGGTGACTTTTACATTGCCATGCTTCAACGGCTGAGTCGTCAATCCAAAACGTTACTGAGCCTCGCTTGCACAAGGCTTCATTATACTCACTCCAGTTCGCTATCTTCTTCTTCGACTTACCCATAACAACACCATGCTTCTACTACATGGGATCAGATCGCAGGACTGAGAAAAGGTTCCAACGGATTTAGTCAACAACGCCTAGACAGTCAAAAGACAGCAAAAGTATTACTGAGTCTAAAAATGAGTGTGTTACCGCTTGCATCTACCTTACATCAAGCTTCCAATATCACGCGCTTTAATGCATTCAACGCTCGTGAGAAATGAAACTGAATAGGTCATTAGAGCAAATTATAGAATCGGTCATTAATATAAAATTATCCTCCTTTTTAGACGTTATTTAATAGTCTTAATCACCGTAACAAATAATAATGTTAGATGATTTGATGTGTCTTATTTTTAGTACACTATCAATAGTGAGGTTAAATCATTAATACCTGTCCGGTTAATATTTCAATTTTATTACAAGGTTATGGTTTCTCTCGTTTGTTTCAAATTTGAGACTTTATTGCAACACGCTGATCTATATGCGTCGTTTTCTCGTCTTACTTCAAATTTATCTCGTACTGTATTTTTAATATATTCTAAAAATTTAAGTGTTCTTGATTAAATAAATGGAATTATTAACTGGTTAGAATGTAAAACAAGTTTTATATATTGTTGGATGAAATACTCTAATACCATTATTTTTATTAGTGTTATTTCTATCAATTTGCGTGATCTTATTCTCAATGCGTCCCATTTCTTTATAAATAAGTGTCAATGTATATATTTTCTAAATAGGATTGTTGTTACTTAATTGTTAACTCTGGTTGACTATTAGGTAACCCTAATAATAAAGCCGATTTTATATAAAGGATTAAAGAAATGAATAAAGTCTTTAAGGTTGTTGCTGTCTCTGCACTTTCTATCTCTTCAGCAAACGTTTTTGCTGTGAGCGACACTTTTGATGCAACACTAGAAGTAAAACAAGCAATTACAATGACAAAAACGAGTGATTTAGATTTCGGTATCATCACTTCAGATAACACGACAGATGTTGTTGTTGCTCAAGGTGATGCGGGAGCTGCGGCGTTTACACTTTCGGGTGAATCAGGTGATACGGTGACCGTAAGTATTTCTGATACCAACTTAGTTAACGGTGTAAATACGATCGCTGCTGAGTTTGATTTTAACAACGCTATAACTCTAACTGGTGGTACTGCGGATCTTAATATTGGTGGTACGGCTCGTACTTCAAGCGCAACACTGGTAGCTGGTACTTATACTGCAAACGTTGCAGTCGATGTTACTTACCAATAATTAATGAAACTAGTATAATATTGTGGCTGCAATAGAGCAGCCGCTTTTACTATGAAGTCTCTATTTGAATGCGTAGTTAAATACGCGGTATATATCGGACTGACTCTATATTCAAGCCCGTTCTATGCTCTGGAAATAATTCCTGAGAATATGGAAGTGAAATTTCCAGGTATGTATATCTCTGGTTCTGGACAAAATGCCGATGCTAATCCAGCCAATGGTCAGATTTACGTGGTTCGTTTTTATGTTGAAGGCGAGCCGGGAAAAAAGATCGTGGTTTCGCTCCCTTCTAATCAATATCTCAACCATTCTCAAAAATCGAAACGCCTTCGTATTAGGAAATTCTATTTTGGCTGTGGCTTGTCTAAGAGAGGCCGAGCGAAAATTAAAGGGAATGGGAGAAGCAAACTTCTGTGTATTGGTGCAAAAGTAAAAATTGGCGCTAATCATCCTGCTGGTCTTTATACCAGTACTATCCCTTTTGAGGTCAATTATAAATGAAGTTATTTATCTCATGCTTTTTCGGCTTACTTTTCACTGCACAAGCCTACGCTCAACTCCTTATCGCACCGACTCGCTTTGTCCTAGACGCTGATACCTCAGTCACGGAGAAAATTGTGGTGGAGAATAATTCAAATGAACCGATTCGACTAGAGATAAAGCCCATCTACCGTTCAGTAAAGGCAAGCGGCTTAGTTCGCACTGACGCCAATATTGCTGAGTCAGAAAACATTGCTGATTGGATTAAGGTCTCACCACCAATCATCCGTGAACTAAAGCCTAATCAAAGGCGCACTGTTCGTTTGCGTATGAACGCCTTACCTGACGATATGCCTGATGGAGAGTATCGTGCTTATCTATGGTTTTCTCCAATAGCGAAGGCATCTGAAGCGACTGCGAATGATTTATCAAGAACGGTGCGTTCGAACAATGGTTCAGCATTTGAGCTTAATTTCCATATCAATAGTTATGTTCCAGTGTATGTTCAAAAAGGCGAGCAAGTTCAGGACGTGAAGTTCCAATGTGCTGATCAGAACCTTAAGATCACCAATGATGGTAAGTTTCAGTTTAGCGCCAAACTGAATGTTGATGAACACAGTGCAAAGGTAGTGTTACTTCGTAATGCGGAGTTAACCAAGCCGTTTCCGAAAGGATCTAAGGTGTCATTAGTACAAAACGACCAACCTTTGCACGAATGTGTTCTGTAGGCCGGCATCTCTATTATCAGTGATCAGGCGTTCAACTGAGTGACGGCAAGAACCATGTTCCATCATCTGGTTTTCCGACTTGTCTTGCTTTACTCATTATTGCCTTTTCCCGCGCAATCACAGTTACAAGGTGAAGATGAGGCGAGCGAACTCTATCCTGCTCATATCGAGGTTCGAGTAGGACAAGTCGGTGATAGCTTTTATCGCGTGATGATGGATGACTACGAAGAGCCGTTTGTTTCGATATCCAATGCGGCATTTTCTCTACTAGAGATGAATGGCCAATGCGATGAAGACGGCTATTGTGAAATCTACCTGCCGCAAGATGTAGGTAGAGAGTCTCCTCCCTATATCGTCGATACCCAGCAAGCAATTTGTTATCGCGATGATACGAATATCCAGTCGATTAAGTTTGAGGTGATTGATGCAGAAACGTATATCCACTGGTACAGCTTACAAGCCTGTATTCCCGCAAAAGTCCGTTGGGATATTGATGATTATCGATTAACCGTGTCGCCAGAGTTCAGTTCGTTAACCGAGTTGGAAGCGGTGATCTCGAAGATCAAAAATGAATCCCGCAAGAAAGCCGAAGAATTGAAACGAGCCTCTAACGTGCCTGTCGTAGAGCCTCAAGCAACGGTGGGCTTAGCGACACGCGTAGCAATGTCTGTATATCACGATAGTGAAGAGGGAGGTGATGTCTATGCCATTTCCGATACCATTCTAAGCACCGAACACTCCTTATCCCGATTATCTATCGATTCGAGAGAAGATCAGCCCATCGTCTATTACAACATCGCGGTTGAGACGAACGATGGTGAGGGTTCGCTTGAGTTAGGGCATGTATTGTTGGATGGCAGCGTCTTTACGATTAACCAAACCCTTGAAGACGGTCTCTACTACACCAATCGGAACCGTCAGCCAGAGTTCGGCAACTTACAATTGGAGCGTACAACTCAACCGAATATCAGCATTGATGTGTTGGTTAATGGCATCTACCAAAGAACTTATCGCTCTGATGAGTTTGGGCGCTTTGTTATTGAAGAAGACAACATTTCCCCCGGTGACACCATTAAGTTTCGTTACTACTTATCAAAAGGGGTGTGGCAGGAAGAAGAGATCACTGTTGCTGGGTTGGAAGATGCTTTTTTGCCGCGCAATGAGTGGGGTGTTGAGGTGGTAGGTAACGAGGGCGCAGATCGAGCGGGCGCAGTGTCTCTAGAATATGGCCTCGCTGATTACTTTACCGTGGGTAGTGCTTTCAGACGGCAGCATGGCAAAGATTTAGTCGGTTTTCAGGGGCGATATTTACCGACACATTGGTTTGCTGGACATATTGGTTGGTTACCCGATTTTAATCGGTTCCCCATGGAGTTTGATATCTTGTTAGGTGGCGATCAGTCTGCATCGATTGAGCTTAATAAGACCGATGAATTGGCTTTAGAGTCGATGGAGTATGATGTTTTCAAATACAACTTGTCTCTTGCCAATCTGACCGCCTTTTTAACGGTAAGAAACGATGATGACGAGTTAAGTGTAGAGCCAAAAGTGAACGCCAAAGTGTCGAGCAATCTGTTCCTTTCTTATGCTGGCGATTATCAATACACGAAAGATACTCACGAAGACAGTTACTTGCATACTGTCGAGCTCGCTAAAAGCGGCTTTTCTGACACCTCGTGGAATATATCTGGAACAGTGAATGGTTCTGGGCACCACGAACGCACGGAACTTTCATGGAGAAATGCCTGTAAAGAGTGCGTGCTTGATCCTCTAGAGGTGTTTCAAGAGCTGACCACGAACATTTCCGCGCGTTATCAGAAACAACAGGTCTCATTCACTGCCTCTCTAGAAGCTCGTGTGAATCCGTACCTGCTGTTTAAACTGGAGGGGACAGAAGATCGATATGGCGTGGAAATGACCACGGAATTTGGCGCAAAAACCTACTTTGATGAAGAAATCGGCGAGTTTGTTGAATGGAATCGATACAACCACTCTAAACTGACGGGCATTGTGTATGACCATCATAAACAACCCATAGCCGGAGTCAGTTTACAGGTTCTCGATCAACGTGCTGTCAGTGACTCGAAGGGAAGATTTGAGTTCTCAAGTGTGCCAGCTAGGGAAAAGCTACCAATTTATATCGATGAAGGAGCGTTAGACCTCAACTTAACCCCAATTCAGAATCCAGTGTTTGTGAACACTAAGCAAGTGGGACAGACTCATGCTCCTATTGAAATGGTGGTGTCGTTTGGTGTGGATGGCACAGTGGAAGGGGATATAGAGAGCAATGCATACCTGCACTTTAAACACATCCAGAAAGGCACCGAATATTCTAGTGAAATAGAAAGCGATGGCTTTTACATGGTAGAGGGCCTGATTGCTGGAAGATACATTATCACCCTAGAAATGGGGGATAACCGATTCGTACAAGGTGCCGATTTAGATGCCGACTTCTGGGTCAGTGACTTGACATTCCAGCTGATCGACTTTCATAAGGTTTATTAACTGATTACGCTTAATCGGTAGGAGGAGAGAGCATCAGCTTTACTTTTTGTTGAAGCGTTAACCTTTGGCTACGTAAGTCTTTCAATATCGCTCTCCACTCTTGGAAAGTAACCGTAATGGGATTATAGCTGTTGACTGGTTTGGTGACGCCGTAACGTACGGTTTCCACTTCTGGCTCAAATGTACCAAATAGCTTATCCCAGATTATCAAAACCCCTGCGTAGTTTTTATCGATGTATTGCGGATTCCTGCCGTGGTGCACTCGGTGGTGAGATGGTGTGTTAAACAGGTATTCAAGAGGCCCTAAGCTTCGAACCCACTGTGTGTGGACAAAAAACTGCAAACCAAGATTCAAAAGCACGACGAATATTACCCATTTCGGGTCGAATCCTATGATGACTAATGGCACCCAGAATAGCCACATCCCCGCGATTGGGTACATTAAGCTTTGACGAAATGCAGTACTAAAGTTCATCCTTTCTGAGCTGTGATGGGCTACATGAGCGGCCCACATCCAACGAACGCGATGACTTGCTCGATGGAACCAGTAATAGAAAAAATCCTGTAAAACCATGAGCACAATGAAACTCAACACGCCTATCTCTATGTCCATTAAACGCCAACCAAATAACCAGAGGTAAAGCTGAACGATCAGCAGTCCGGTCAGTAGATCCGACAGCTGATGCATGCCTGCCAATGTGAAATTACAGATCACCTCGGATAGCTTATAGTTGGAGTTATCTGGTAATCGTCCTTGTCTCTGACCAATGAAATACTCGGCCAGCATGCAAATCATGAATAAAGGTGCCAGTACCAACAGCAGCCATTCTGGATGATTGATTAATGCGTCGATATTCATGTTTTATCCTTGTCGAGAAGTCATACTTGAGGTGTCTTGGTCATAACTCGTGATTAAGCCGTGAGAATATTCGGTTACCAACGAGCAAAGTGGTCTTCCGTCAAACCAAGTACATTATTGAGTTGGTGCGTGATGCCATCATTGTCTTGGATTGAGCCAGAAAAGTGCCCGATGAACTGGCGAAAGTTACTCTTTAACAGCCATAGGTTGAGCTTCTCGCTGCGATGGTTGGTGGGAGTAAAAGTCAGGTTGATACGACCATCAATAGACGTTATCTGCCAAGGTAAATGGGTATCTTGGCGGCTAAATGTAAACTGAGCATCACTAAGTAAGTGCCGGGCGCTGTTAATCCACAGTACGTTCTCACAGCCACCCGTCTCATTAACTCCGGCCGCGAGATTAAGGCCAATGTTCGTGTTATTGACTAGCGCGTTGATGCTAGCCCAACGCCAACTGGTTTCACGCCTCATGTATCCAGCGGAAAAGTCATAGCCAGCACTTGCATTGATAAGAGAGACCTCATGTTGGTCTATCTCAAGTGTCCCAGTTACTTTGAGTGCATTGTGTTTTTGTGTGTAGGTCCACCCTGAATAACCGGTTGGTGTGCACATCGACATAGGTAAGCTATCGGGAGCTGGCAGCAAGCAAAAATCAGCTTTAATGAGCTTGGTGTTGATTGCTACGTTCCATTGTCCTTCTTTGATATTGAAAGCGATGCTTTGACCTGCAATTTTTGTCGTACCTTCAAAGGGGGAGTGGGTGATTTGCTTATCAAGCCCCAAAGGTCGCAGCCAATTGGACTCTTCTAGGTGATTATTCTCTATGTCGTATACGTAACAAAATGCCGAACTCAAGTAACGAATGTCAGCAATAGCAACGCCAATGATGTGAGTCTGTGTAACTAAGCTTACAAACTGAAATTGTTTGTAGTGGAAGTGTTTATGCCAAGGGTTTGCTTTTGCGTCCATGGCATTTCGATAATCAAAGTTTTCTATGTTTAGTTGTTTTGGGATGCCATCGAAATGCCCGATGGTTGGTTGACCATCGGAGTTAATCACGCAGACTGGAGCTGGAAGTGTGTTTATCATTGCGAGGCTTCACATTAATTTAACAACTAATCCTATTGTGCGGTGAGTTTAGTAGAATTTGGAGGTCATATTCGGACAAGAGTACGTGCTAATTCACGACTTGGTCACTATGGAATACCTTAGTGACCTAAGTGCAATGAGTGATGAGGGAGATTTGATTGGAAATTATCGCAGAGTATATGCCAACGGAGCATCGCCACCAGCTAGGTACCTTAGATGTCACACTTTTACTCAATACGTTAGAGAAAAAAAGCGTAGACGTTGAAACACTGCTTGGTTGTGCGGGATTGGATTGCCTAGATTGGAGAGACCCAAATGGAAAGCTCACATACGCAGATAAACTGTCTATCTTTCGGGTCGCGAATCAGAATTTCCCGAATGAGGGGTTGGGTTTGCGACTTGGAGAGCATGCGAGCTTGAGTCATTTTGGGGTGTTAGGTTATGCGTTATCAACCAGCCCAAATGTTGAAGAGGCGATCAAAGCCGGCTTTAAATATCTGCGGCTAAATGGTCCTATCTTTTCGGTAAAGTTGATTCGTGATGGCGAACTCGCTGCGATACAAATCGAGAACACGCTAGAGGTCGGCGAATTGCTTCCTTTCTGCAGTGAGTACTTTCTTAGTTCAATCGTCTCATTGTTTAAGGAGTTGACCGGGGAAGCGTTATCGATTGAAGCTCTATCGTTACCTTACCCAAGTCCAAATTACGCAAAACTCTATGATAAGCGCTTTCGGTGTAAGGTCACTTTTGAGCAAAATATCTGTGAGCTTAGGTTCGATGCTTCTGTTTTATTGCGGGTGTTACCGACTCATGATGCCTCGACTCTAAAACGTTACCTTAGGTCTTGTCAGTCGATTGTTGAGACGTTGGACTCTGAGCATCTGCTTACTAACCAAATCAAAACCATCTTTTATCAAACTGCAGGTCATTTCCCGAGCATAGAGCGACTGGCAAAGCTGTTTGGTTGCAGTTCTCGTACCCTTAGACGCGAACTGAGCAATTATGAAACGAGTTATCAGCAACTACTGACAGAAGTGCGAGTCGAATTAGCCAAAGAGCTACTGCTCGCTACAAACATGAGTATTGACGATGTTGGTGAAAGGCTTGGCTACAGTGATCCTGCCAATTTCAGAAGGGCATTTAAGAGCTGGCTTCATAAATCACCAGCACAGTTTCGCGATGACCTCAGTTGATCCGCTCTCACGCTAGCTGGCTGGTGATTGGGGTTAGATTGTAGAACGACATTATCTAAAGAAGCTCTCCCGAAAGCTAGACACTTGTTGTTGATAGTAGTTATCCCATTCTTGAGTGCTCCAGTCCCTATGGCTGGTGGACCGCAGCACATCTAAGGACGACTTAAGTTGAGCGAACTGTTCGTGATAAGTCGCCACCGTTTGCTGTTGCTGGGCTACTTGTTGTTCACGAGCCACAATGTTGTTTGCTTGTGATTCATCTAAATAGGTCTCTTGCAGTTCTCTTTTAATGGAGACTAGCTCGGTTGGACTCAGGCTACTCGGAAGTAACGAGATTGCGAGTTCGTATTTTTTGGCTGCGGTATCTGCGTTTAATACTTCGGCTTGGCCTTCCCATTCCATAAGTAGGTTTTGGTAATGTGAAACAAATTCCGTTGCTTCGACTTCTTTGATTAAGCTAGCGCTAAGCGTGAAGTTTAAGTGTGCGAACTGATCGGAAAATAGCTGGTGAGCAAGTTCCCCCCATACTTGTTGTGCAGACTGCTCGAATACACGAACCCTTTCTTCTAAGGTCTCTATCGATTCAAGAGGCATGGTGCTCTCGACCGATTTCCACTCTGCAGAGAGAGCTGGGTAGTGGCTGAGTAATTCAAACCATTCGCTCGGTAATTCATCTTGTAACAGAATGAGTTGTGCCTTGCAGCTGCTAGCTTGTTGGCACAGCCCCCAAAACTGGTCAAGCTCACTAAACAAGGTTTTCCCCTTGAGATCTAACAGCTGCTCTGCAAAAACAACGTGATCAAAAGATTCTGGTTCATCTGTTGGGTATGAAGTGTTTGTTCGATTGTCGGCGATGTGACTAGCGGTCAACGGGCGATCTTCGGTGAAATCAGAAACGCCGCTGTGTTCAACCAAAGGAGGCGAAGTTTCAGGTTCTTTTGATGACCATGAATAGCTAATCATGCCCACCAATGCGGTGAGCATGATGATTAATATAACGCGTTGCATTGGTACTTTACCGCGCTACTTGATGACTGCACTAACAGGGAAATGGTCTGAAAGGTTGTAGTGTTTCCAGAGTTCACTGCTGGTGGAGCGAGGCACATCGACGCGGTTATTGTTATGCGTTTTCACAGCGTATTCAGAACTCACCACTACATAGTCTAGGTATTCGACATTCTCTCCACCAGACATTGGTTCACCGGCGAAGTTATTTATACGTGGATCGAATGTCGACGCAGTATAGCCTGAATACTCGGGTTCAATCGCTTTTAGGTTGGCAAACATCTCTTGGTAATCGCTAGGAAATTTAAGCTTGTTTACATTGAAGTCGCCGCTGTAAACGACCGTTTCTGACGCTGGAATATCTAAAGATTGAGCCAACGCGCGCATTTGCTTGAATTGACGTTGTCGATAGTCACGAGCGGTGTCCGTGTCGAACGATGCAGTGTGAGTACCGAACACATGGTAAGCCTGGCCATTTTTGATGATCTCAGCGTAGTTCACACCCTTGTCAGCAAAGCAATCAGTGCCGGTACAGTCGGGAAATACATACTGAGCTTCATTGACGATAGGGTAGCGGCTGACAATAATCACACCGCCGTCATAGATGTTGATGCCATCTTTATCGAGCATCTTAGTTTGGTAAGGGTACTCTTTGGCCAGTTCACGTAATAATTCATCTCGGCCGTTAGCAAACACCTCTTGAAGCGCGAGTACATCGTAACCTTTGACATACTGCGGGATCAGGTCATAACGGTCACCAATGTGTGAAGCAATGACAGGGAGTGCCCATATGTTGTATGTCATGACTTTTAGTGTATTCGCATCTGGCTCCGGCTGTTCGTCTACTTTTTCTGGCGTGATGGTGTAGTAAATATCATCGTAGCGTGCAGTGTTATCGGCTTTGAGTGCAAGCTCGGTATTTACGTCAAAGGCATCGGTTGTACTGCGGTGGATATTACGGTCGTTGTGAAGGGTTAGGTTGATATCAGCAGCACTTAAGCCATGTTGTAAGGTAGAGTTGTACCAGTGTCCCTTCATGGTTTGATTGAGAGTGATACTTTCACCCACAGTATTCGAAACCACAGTGTTGAATTGATAAGTTTCCCCTGATTTAACACCAGTCCAGCGATTAAAGCTGATCAGTTTTTTCGTCTCCCAAGGGCCAATTGTGTCGATGTGTTGTTGCCATTCCTCTCCAAACTTAAGGAGGTCTGTACCACTGTGACTGGCTTGAATCGTCATTACTTGATTGGTGTTATTGGTCAGATACACGTCGGTATCGGCGATAGCTGTGGTAGATAAGCATGAAGCTGATGCAAGTAATGCACTCAAGCAAGTCCATTGATTTTTCATTGTTTACGTTATCCTTACTGATGGGTGTAATGAATAACGTAGTCAATAGATATTACGTTTGAGTTATAACTCTATATGCAATATTAAATTATGAGATATATGCCAAGGTTTTATAAAATCAATCATTTATTGAAAATGAAAGCATTGTTTTAATGGAATGATAAGTGTTACGCGCGCGTGAAATAGAGAACAATCAGATATCTGAAGCGGCATATTCCGACCAGAATTTTAGCTTTAGGTATTGAAAATCTAACCGGTTATTACGTTCAAAGTGTGGAGTGCGATTAACGCAAAGCGACACGACGATTTACCTAGCGTGACTTAAATAAATCTAATAATTGATCCGTAATTTCGATTTGTTCAGTAAACAGAAAGTACAAAAACAGGTATGATAGAGCCGTTTTTAATCCTGAACTGGGAAAGTCATGGCAAAGTTAACACTCCAAGAGCAGATGCTTAAAGCTGGCTTGGTAAATGAGAAAAAATTAAAGAAGGCGAAGAAGGGCTCTAAAAAGTCTCGTGTTCAA
Source organism: Vibrio sp. Isolate22 (assembly GCF_022398115.1). Taxonomy (NCBI): domain Bacteria; kingdom Pseudomonadati; phylum Pseudomonadota; class Gammaproteobacteria; order Vibrionales; family Vibrionaceae; genus Vibrio; species Vibrio sp. Isolate22. The sequence continues at coordinate 11,147 of NZ_JAKEUW010000057.1, forward strand.
GCTCGTGAAGCAAAAGCGGCAGCAGAAGAGAACAAACTGGCGCAGCAAGCGAAAGATAAAGAGCTAAACCAACAGCTGAAAGAAAAGCAGTTGAGCAAAGAGATCAAAGCTCAAGTGAAGCAGCTGATCGACATGAACAAGATCGACCTGAAAAATGGTGAAATCAAATATAACTTCACTGACGGTACTTTGGTTAAATACCTATACGTTGAAGAGCTGACTCAAAAGCAATTGAGTAAAGGTATCTTGAGTATTGCACGTCAGGGCGAAAGCTATGTTGTGATTCCAACAGCGGTAGCAAACAAAATCGCTATGCGTGATGAGGAGTCAATCGTTGATACTCAAACAACAAGCACTGATGAAGTTGACGAGGATGACCCGTACAAAGACTTCGTGATTCCTGATGATCTAATGTGGTAACACCAAGTTAACCGCTGCTTGATTCGCAGTATGTTTATGGCGTAGCAAGACAACAAAAGGCCCTGATGGAACTACCATCAGGGCCTTTTAATTTTCGCCAACATGCAAGTGTGCTTAAGTTCTTTATTTGAGATGTGCTTTAAACTTGCTCACGTACTAAGCGTTAATCAGCAATAATCTCGGCAATGTCGAACGTTGAGTCTTGTGGGCAGTCTTTGAGCTGATGGTATTCAATATGAGATTGCTCATAACCATCAAAATAACAGTCACCAATTTCGTTACGTGGACAAATATGGATATCGTCTCGTTCGATTAACTCTGTTGAGCAACATGGACAGTATTTCATAGCTCCTCCTGTAAGGGATCTCTGTCTTTAGCCAGCTCCATTAACTCAAACTTTTGTGTCGTTGTGATTGCATTTTTAAGTCACGTAACAGGTTTGCTTGTCATAAACCGGCCCTTTGGAATTGCGGTTAGTCACTACAAAGGGCCAGCTGTATATGATGTTTAGCTGGTCGCAAGCTGGCTTTTTGAGCCTTGTTTACTGGATGCTACATATATTGAAGCGAGAGCGGCTACCACCTCCAAGCATTCGCACATTGTCTTTTCTACCTAGCGCTTTCCATGCCGTGCTTTCTTCTGCGCTAAGGTTTGATGGTTGGTAATCCAAGTTAGCGTATCGCGATACAACCACTTGTTTTTGCATGTTTTCTGACAGACTGTCGATCACATTTGTTGTTACTTTGCCGTCAGAGTAGGCCATCACTAACACTTCGTCATTGTCTTCTAGTGCTGAGGTTAGGGCTGTTTGGTTGCCTTCGTTGTACTGAACATCCTGGTAACCTTGAGTCTCTTCTGTCTTTTTACCTGAAATCGCTCGATATAACAGATTCTTTTTCCGTTTCTTTAGCGAGCTCAGTGGTGTTTCATTCGCGGCACTGTATAGGTTGACCACTTTGATGTCGTTCTGTGCGGCGTACTTCAAAATGGAACTCTGGTTACTAAGGCCTCTTCGTGTCAGCGCTGGCGAGTTTTGCAGGCTTTGAGAAAGGCGCTGTTCGGTAGCATCAACGATAACAATCGCTGGGTTACTCCCTTCATTCAATGATTGTTGGAGTGCTTGTTTAACTTCTATATGAGCTTGTTTTCCTTCCACGGTATCCCATTTAGGGGCATGCTGAGGTGTTGCAGATGGTCTGGTTTCAAGAGTATAGGGTTGATAGTTGTAGTGCTCTTTCGGCCAATAAGTATTGCGCTTCTCTTTTCCTAGATCATCAGCCAAGTGAAACTCGCTCACCACTTTTTCATTTTTCAAATACGCCTTCGCCTTTTCTTGTCCCTGTGCTTTCCAATGGAAATACATCTCTTCGCGAAGGTTGATCATTGATTGTCTGGCACTACTGATTTCCATGACAGGATCTCGCCCGTTTTCAGCGTTGTTGTAGTGTGCAATTCCTGTTGTTTGGTACTCATAATTCGGAATGACATATTCTGTGATCTGGTTAGTGTCGGGATGTCGATGAGATTGTGGTGTATTGCCTTGCGGAACAGCGCCGGAAGCAAAGTCACGAGCGTGAATAAGCTCATGCCCTAAAGCAACAGTTTGATCAAATGGTGTGTTCTTTCCTGGAATGTTAACCATCTCAGTGGTGGAGAAGAGAATCGTATTTGATACCCCTTTGCCATTAAATTGTCGTTGCCATGCCAATGAAGCCTTTTGCTGGTCTTCGAATATCGAAGGCACTGTCTCGAATAGTCGGCCTGGACCTTCAGGTTCTCTGATCACAGTGACAACAGTGGCCTTTGATTGATCGACTCCAACCGTATGTTCAATTAACGGTTCAACAGCATCACCGGGTGCATTTACTGGTTCGTAGGTAGCAACTTGTCGCAAAATCTCACGTCCTGTTGGCGATAACTGCAGGTTACGAATCAACACGCTCATGTCTGCAAGGTAGGCGTCACTCTTGGTTTGCACGTATAGATTCTTCGACATGAGATAAAGGTTTCCATAAGCCGCAGAATTGTATCCTTCGATGACTTTTACGCCGTCTGGAGCATCATAAAAAAGTCCAAATTCAGATCCTTTTCCAGCAAATGTATGGCTTGAATTAATGAGCAGTAACAAGGCCAAGAAGGTTCGTGTAATTTTATGTTTCATAGACTTATTCCTCTAATGCCAGTTGGATTTCAATCCAATCTTCTAGCTCTCTAAGCAGCATATGGTTGATGTGTGGAAGCATAGTGAAGTCATCCCCCTTAACGATGGCTCCTAGTTGTGTTACTGCCGTTTGAATATCCCCTTGGCTTAACGTGCTCTTGATATCAGCTAGGTGTGACCAAAGTGGATGTGTTGAGATTCCTCCAACTTGAAACGTAATGGCGCCTTGATGCTCTTGCGAAAGATAGCTCAGATGCAGAGGTGATAGCGTACTGTTGAATAGTTGATGTTGATGAGTGCTGCCTAGTGAAGTGTTGGCTTCAGACTGCTGGTGTTGTGCAATTTGCAGATAAAGAGACAGGTCACCCAATAAGTATTGAAGCTCATTAGCACTGGTTGTCTGCATTGCCATTTCTGAGATCTTATCGATCGCTTGTTGCATATTTCGCTCAACATGAGCTGCCGGTTTAGCAAGCACATCGTCTAAGATGTCCGCCATCTTAGGAGCGTAGAATCTTAGATTTTGTGCAGCATAAACACTTGGATACGGGAGCGAATAATTGAGGGAGCGGATATATGACAGTGATATCGCACGCTCAAACTGAGGCTGTATAAAACTTTTAAAGACCTCATATTGGTTAATCTGGCTTAACACTCCACCTGTTGGACGCTCGGTTAGCAGAAGTTCATACCAGCGACTGATCTGGTACCAGCTGGTGCGATTTTCCAGTTTAGGGCCATCGAGCCCCTTGTTGTTGAGGTAATCCGTCAATGTTGTTTGATAACTCAGAGTCTCCAAGTTTGAGAGGAGTGATAGTTGTTGCTCAAATATCTGATTAGAAAGTTGGCCTGATATGTAGGCGCTAGCGGTATTAACAAGTTGAGTTCTAAACAAGTCTGCAGGCCAGCCAGAGGTTATTCTCGATGCTATATATTGGTCGACATTGAACTCGACTCTTTTCATCAATACGCTTGAGAGCTCAGGGTCTTTTTTAGGGTGATAAGTATCGTATAGAGCATCCGAATCTCTACATGCATCGATAGAAGCTTGGATTCCTCCAGGAGCAACGGAAGGAATGCCCCAGCAAGTTCTTGCGGGACGTATCTCTACAGTCGCGGTTTTGAGTTGTTCCTCGCTGAGGTAATCGATATCCCACATTTCTTTTGCATACTCTCTTAAGCCACTCTGTCTCGCTTGAAACTCCAAGGTGCCTCGGTTGAGTGTGCTTTGATTGATCATTGCAGTGATGTGTGGTTTTGCTCTGTTGCTTACTCCGTTGATTAATCTTTGTCGGTGTTCGTCCAGCTGACGAAAAGCAATGCCGACCAGTTCCGTTTTCTTGGTGTGTATTTTTAAAGCCAGCTCGTGATAGGCGCTCGAATTCAACTTGTTGATTAGGTCATCAATTCGAGCTGGTCCTTGATGACGAACGCAGCTTTCGAGATTACTAGGGGAGGTATACGATTCCTGACATAAAGGTTGGTGCAAATTCACATCAATAGAAACATGGCCTAGGGATTTCAAAAGCTCTAGGTCGATCCGTGCCATCTGCTTAGATAGCTGCCTGTCGTATGCAGAAGCTAATCGGCGATATTCGGTATCAGCTTGCAGAAGTAGGTGGTCGACATACATAGAAGCGGTCTGCTTTACGTGATTGTCATATTTATTGAGTAGTGTAATCGCGTCTTCTTTTTTGTGGTGAAACCGAGCAAATTCTGATGAGTGGTTAGCGAATACGTAGTGTGTTTGTTGCTCAAACTCTTCAATTTTCTGTTTGGCCGCGAAGTACTTTATATCACTCGACAATAGGTTTAACTCATCACCCACTAGCGGAACGATGGAAAAAACAGACGCAGCTTTATCAAGGCGGGTAGAGGATTCCTGAGAAAATGTACTCACCATATTGTCTAGCCAAAAGCCCACTGCAACCGCATCTCCAACTGGCCCTAGAACTTCCAATGTAGAAGATCCCGCTTTACCGAGGCGGTTGAATAGACTTTGTTCGCTCAGTGGGCTTTCAAAAGTTTGGGGGACGCTCGCGAGTGCTTGCTCTGTTTGTGGCCAAGCTGCAGAAAATGAGTTCGTATGAGCACCGTGCTCGAGTTCGCCAAGTGCAATGCCAAACTGTGGCTCTGAATACACTTCGTTTCGAGCCCAGGATGTAATACGATTCTGGTTAATTGCATCTAATGATTGAGTATCTTGGACGCCGTCGCTAAGACAAAATGCGACGGATAAGGGGCTATAGACAATGGCAGCGAGCCGCCATAAATGGGTTTTCTTGGTCATAGTTAAATATTGGCTTTTTGGGTGGTTAGGAGTAAAAGCACTTCTCGACACTGTTCACGGACGACAGATAGAAACTGCCCAGAATGGTTGTTGAATTAGTGCGTTGGCTTTTGGATATGGAAGTAGCAAAAAAGCTCACCACCCAAGTGATGAGCTTAATGTTGGGATACAGCTGTGTTTTTAGTGTTGTATTGGAGTAATCATTAGCTGGGCATCGCGATAACCGAGTCGATCTAGCGCTTCAGGATCGAAATCGGTCACGACGGTTATATCGCCAGCATGGTAGGTTTTGTGGTTAGTTAATACGCCCACAACATCAAATGAATCGACAGAGTGCTCAGCACCGATATCGATCATCCCAGAGTATTGTGACTCTGCATTAAACTGACCAGACACATGAGAGTAAAACGGGCGAACACTCGCTCCTGCGGCATATTGCATGCTGCTCAGGCCATATTCATTGATTGCCCAACTCCAATCCCACCATTTCATCTCACCAGGAATGTAACGGTGGTCCCATTGGTAACGGATATTGGCTTGCTCATCGCTGTTGGTACCCATGGTAAACGTGTGTGAGACTGTAGGGCGGTTGGTCGGGTGTGAATCTAAAGCATTGCCGCTGTAGCGCAGAAATCCTGTGAAGTTCACGTCGTAACCCATGTTTGCTTTGATGCGATAAGGGTAAGAGATAGTTGAGCGCAAGAACTCAACTTGAAAAGGAAGCACAGAGTTAGCGGGTACCGTTAAGATGGCTTGAAGGTCACTAGCCTCAGAATGTTGACCACTATTGGTATCAGAGAAATGCTGGCCTTTTTCTAACACCACTCGCACATCCGTTTTTCCTGCTTGAGGCCAGCTAAAGTCCTCGTCGAGTGTAACAACGTCCGCGAGATCAAAGCGATTGGTTTTGTTCCACTGTGTGGTCTGTAGGAAATGCAGATCGACGATGATCTGTTTCGGCTGATCTGTCACGTTGATTGCATAAGCGGAAAGGGTGTTGATCTGCTCTTGGTCTGTCTCTTTAACGGTGCCGTACGAGAATCCCTGAGTATCCAGTGTGTAGGAAAAGTTATCGACTGTAATCGTCGTTTTCTCATTACAACGGTCACCTGAACAGCTTCCATTACTATTCCCTTTGATTTCCCAACGATCACTAAGTTGCGTTATCGCCATGTCTTGTCCGACATAACGGGCATTGTCGCCACCGACCCACGCATAACCAAGGTTGTTTGCTAGGTATGCTAATGGTCTAACGAAGTTCGAATTGTCGTTGACTAGGGTTCTTTGAACCTCAAGATTGCTGCTTTCTGGGATAACTTGTGCATCATAGTAGGGTAAGCCCGCTTCAGGTTTATTAGGGTAACACCAGGTTTTTTCATTTGGCTGGCCATGCTTGATAAGGCCGTGGTAGCCAGAGCCCATGATCACCCAATCATCTTGAAGGCCTATGATATCCCAAACGTTCATACGAGAAACAAGGGCCGCTTTGTGCTCCTGTGCTTCTGAGTAAGTAAGTGGGCGATAGTCATGACGACAACTATCCTCGCCAAGATTGTCTAACACGACTTGGTCTGAGTAGATCTTTGCGTTAGCGGAATGAGGCGTTAACGATATGGCAGCGCTAATTAGTACAGTTTTACTGACGTTGAACATGAATGAGTTCCTAATGGCCATTGTTTGGCTATTTTTGTTAGATTCTATTTTTAGTTTTGTTTTATATATGGTGTGAAGCCGAGGGCCCCTAGCCGCAGGTACTCTGTCACATAAAAGGATCGCAAAAATACTGAAATGAGTTGAAAATAAATCCATATATATTTCAGAGTCTTACAGTTGGAAGAGCGTTGCTTGATAAAGCTTTTACTTTTTGTATTCTATTTTGATGAGTAAATAGGTTGGATTAGAAAGTGACTAGTGTTGAGGAGTCTAGAAATTGAAGGGAGATAGTTTAACTTTGGAGTATCACTGGCATAAAAAAATGCAGCGATAACCTTAGGGTCGTCGCTGCATTATCATCTATGTAATTGCTTTAGTTAGAGCTTTATCGGTAACCAAAGAGTAATGCGTTATGCATCACCAGGCTTCTCGCGTTTGCTGTTCCAACCCATAAAGTTGTAGATATTGTACCTCGCAAAACCGATTTGCTCGTGCAGTGCGAAATCAGTTACAGCAAAGTTGTACCACAAAGGAAGCCACGAAACCTGCGCTGCCATGTAATCTGATCTAACCGGAATTACCTCTAATCCGAAGTGGTTGAAATAGAGCTCACTGCGGCGAATATGTAGGCCAGATGAAACCAGAATAATATTGTCGAATTGGTGGTGCTTCATGAGGTCGCTGGTTAGCTGTGCATTTTTCCATGTATTCACGCTGTTAGGCTCTTGGATGATGTCAGTTTTTGGCACACCAAGTCTCAGCAATTGTTGCTCGTAAATTTCCGCTTCTGTCACGCCGTTGCCTTGTGCGTCACCACCACTTATGATTACTTTGCACTTAGTGTCCGATTTTGCACAATCTTTATATTGGCTTGCCGTTTCACTGATTCGACCATAAGAGAAAAATGTTGGTTCGAAATCTTGTGTGCTTTGAATAAACTGAGTGCCAGCACCGAGAAGAACAATCGCATTATTATCCGACCATTGTATATCTGGTTTACTTTCGTAATTTGCTTGCAGACCATCTAATAAATAACGAGGAATTAAGCCCGTACCAATCAGCACAAATGACGATAAGAGAACAAAGGAAAGAAAATAAGAGGTTTTTCGCCACTGAAGTAAACGAGTCGCGAAAACGAATAATAGAAGGAGTAAAAGTATAATAAAGCTCATTGGAATCCTGTTATCGAACTTTTGCTATGGGTAAATGCTATGTTTGAAGTGGTGCATCATATATCATTTTTATAAAATTACTCCAGATAACCCATTGTATTATTGAACAAATGCACGCTTAACGTTTATAACAAATGAATAGGTCCACAAAAACGCTTTATTATTGTTCGATAGCTATTCTCAGATAATAGCCAGCAATTTATAAGGTTATTTAAACCTTTTGCTGTACTGTTAATTGATTCCTAATCTATAACCTCAATCGGCTATTCGTTTAAATTTTCAAAGTAATTCTGAACAAACTTAATAAACACTTGATGCTTTTTAGCAGGGTAAATAACTTGCGGATAGAACAGATAAATACTGTTCCCTTGCTGTAAGCACTCGTCAGGTAATACTCGTTCTAGCTCTCCACGTTTAACCTCGTTGTCAACGTAATAACTGGCAATACGAATAATGCCGTTGCTCGACATGGCTTGCTGTTTAAGTAGGTGATTGTCATTGCTTGAGAGCCAGCCTGAAACATCTATGCTTGCAGATTTTAAAGGCCACTCAGTTTGATGCAGTGTGGCTAAACACTGGTGACTATTTAAGTCGCTCACATTGGTGGGACGACCAAATTGGTCAAGGTAACCGGGAGTTGCCACTAAATCATGTTGATAGGCGAATAAATGCTTCGCAATCATGTTGTCTGGTGGGGTGTTGGTTGCTCGAAAAGCGATGTCGATATCATCGTGGTTGAGGTTAAAGTTGGTATAACTGCTGTTTATCTCAAAGCGAATCTCAGGGTATTGCTGTCTAAATTTTTGACAGATGTCGAACAAGAAGGCTTCTGCAAACATCTTTGGTGCGGTGAGCCGCAAAGTACCTTTGACGATATCGTGCTGTTCGGAAACACTGCGTTCAAGCTGCAATACCTGAGAACGAATGGTTAACCCTTGTTGCAATGCGCGCTCGCCTTCTTGAGTTAATCGAACACTGCGTGTGGTTCGAACGAGAAGGGGACACTGCAAGTCATTCTCAAGACGCTTGATTTGCTCTGAAAGGTAGCTCTTGGATATGCCGAGCTTTTCCGCTGCCTTGGTAAAGTTAAGTTGTTGAGCTAACTCTACAAATAGAATCAGTCGTTCTATTCTCTTATGCTCGTTCATTCGTGTATTCCTTCAAATCTGCTCGCGCCCATTGTTCGGTATAGAAAACAATTATTTCGCTATTAGCATATTCTGTTTTTTAAAAAGGACAATAAGATAAAGGCATATTTAGTGGTATTACAACTTCAAAGCGAGATCAGGTATGACGAACAGCAGTGACTCAATCAGCAAAATTGATAACAACATTCCTTTATCAAAACACTTACCGGGCGTCGGACAAATCGCCTATGGATGTATGGGGCTTGGAGGTGGTTGGAACGACAACACGGTGACGGCAGTAGATATAAAACAAACACGTAGCGTAATCGACACGGCACTAGAGTCGGGAATCAACCTGTTTGACCATGCTGATATTTATACTTTCAGTAAAGCAGAGCAAGCCTTTGGTCAAGCGCTACAACAAGCACCGGAGTTGCGTGATCAAATGTTCATTCAATCCAAGTGTGGTATTCGTTTTGAAGGTGAAGGCAACGTGGGACGTTATGATTTCTCGGCAGGTTGGGTAAGCCAATCGGTAGAAGGCATTCTGAATCGCTTAAACACCGAAAAGCTCGACGTGTTGTTTTTGCATCGCCCTGATCCGCTGATGGAGCTCGATGAACTGGCAAGAACGCTTGAGAATCTCAAAGCTCAGGGCAAGGTAGATTTCTTTGGTGTGTCTAACATGAACAGTCACCAAATCCAATATCTACAGTCGGCGCTCGGCCAACCTATTGTCGCCAACCAAATTGAAATGAGCTTAGCAAAGCTTGATTGGTTGAATGATGGCGTGATGATTAACTCGCAAGGTCATCACCAATCGGATTTTGCTGCAGGCACATTGGAGCATTGCCAAATGAAGGGTATTCAACTGCAAGCATGGGGCTGTTTGGCGCAAGGTCGTTTTGCAGAGCAAGGCTTGTATTCAGAACACGAGAACGTGAAAAATACCGCGCATTATGTCGCGCAGTTAGCAAACCAATACGGCGTAGAAAGTGAAGCGATTGTACTGGCGTTTTTACTTCGTCACCCAGCAGGTATCCAACCTGTCATTGGCACTACCAACCTAGGTCGAATCAAGGCGTCTTCAGAAGCAACACAAATTAATCTCACTCGAGAAGAGTGGTACAACTTATACGTGTATTCGCGTGGTCAGGCATTGCCGTAGGAGCTGAATATGTTGAATCAAAATCTGGTGCAGCAGCTCGTAGACAAAGCCGTCGATATCGCTGGAAACAACGATCAAGCTATTGCAGTAAGTGTATGTGATACACACGGTGAACTGTTGGCATTTTTGCGAATGAATAACGTGAGTGTGCAAGCGGGGCTGTTGGCACAAAACAAAGCTTATACCTCAGCTAGAGATAGACAACCGAGTGGTAACTTGGGCAAGAGAGACAGGAAAAGACTTGAACTACTGGACCGACTCTAGGATCACAGGTTTCAAAGGCGGTGTTCCAATTGAACATCAAGGGCAGGTGATCGGCGCTATAGGTATTAGTGGATTGAGTGAAGACGACGATGAGGCATTAGCTGAGAACGTGATTCGGTTGGTGCTTTAAGTTCTACTTTTTACATCGTGGCTCTGAGATAAGACAGATAATAAAAAACCGATGCATGGGCATCGGTTTTTGTCTATTTGGCTTTGGATTCAGAATTAAGCGTTCGCTTGTTCCAAATCTTGTTGCTTGTCTTTCTTACCTAATAGGCGACTTGTAATCGTACCGGCTGTCATCGCACCAGATACGTTAAGCGCTGTACGAGCCATATCGATAAGTGGTTCGATAGAGATAAGCAGTGCTGCAATTGTTACTGGCAGACCCATGGCTGGCAGTACGATAAGTGCTGCGAACGTTGCACCACCACCTACACCTGCGATACCGAAAGAACTCACTGTAATGATTGCAATTAGAGAAAGGATGAAGTTGATGTCCATAGGGTCGATGCCAACCGTAGGTGCAACCATCACTGCTAGCATTGCAGGGTAGATACCCGCACAACCGTTTTGACCAATTGTTGCACCAAAAGAAGCAGATAGGTTAGCAATTGCTGGTGGCACGTTTAGCTTCGTGATTTGAGCTTCAACGTTCAGTGGAATCGTTGCTGCAGAACTACGCGAAGTGAAAGCGAACGTTAGAACAGGCCAGATTTTTTGGAAATACTCTTTTGGGTTTACGCCAACAAAAGAAACCAACACACCGTGAACAACGAACATCAGCAGAATTGCAACGTAAGACGCTACGATGAAACCAAGTAGGCTTAAAATGTCAGAAGCGCTTGATGTTGCCACTACTTTCGCCATTAACGCTGCGATGCCGTATGGCGTTAGTGCCATGATCATCTTAACTAAGCGCATCACGATAGATTGAGCCGCTTCAACGAACGTACGAATTGGTGATTCTAGCTCTTCTTTCTCTGCCATTACTTTACGTGCAGCAATACCCGTTAGCACACCAAAGATAACAACCGCGATGATAGATGTAGAGCGAGCACCCGTTAGGTCTGCAAATGGGTTAGTTGGAATGAAGCTAACCAGCATTTGTGGAATCGTTAGATCCGCAACCGTACCAATGCGGCTTTCTAGTGTTGCGATACGCGCTGTTTCGCGAGCACCTTCTGTTAAACCTTCAGCAGATAGGCCAAATGCTTGAGTCACAACAATACCTACAATCGCAGAGATTGCCGTTGTCGCAAGTAATACAGAAATCGTGATGCCAGAAATTTTGCCCAGTGAACCGCCTTTCTCAAGTTTCACTACTGCAGCAATCATTGAAACCAATACTAATGGCATGATCACCATTTTCAGTAGGCCAACGTAACCACGACCGACAATGTTTACCCAGTCTAGCGTTTCTTTGATAACAGGATTACCTTCACCAAATAGCAACTGAAGGCCAAGACCAAAAGCACTACCGAAAACTAAACCTAATAGAACCAAGCGCGACAACGTGTTTTCTTTTTTCTGCTGTCCGTAGAGAAAGAAGAGGATACCAGTGAATACCGCTAAGGCAGCGATAGCTGAAAATGACATTTATTTTCCTTATGAATTTCTTTGAATCGATAGGGCGCTTAGATATATGGGCGCAAATACTGTTAGCTACAGTAGCGACCTGTAACAAAACGTAAAATAAGGAAAAGTAATTAAATAGAACAATAGGTAATATCCACTGAATGGTATGAGTGGATATTCAACATTATGGTGAATAGGTGAGCTTTTTAGCGATATTTTGCCAATAAATTGAGCATGTCGCTCGACGAGTAAATTTCGATATTTTGGAAATTATTTTCGAACAATCGGAACAACATGACCTGAGCGACATCTTTCGATTGAATAGGGCGTAGGTTTTTGAATTTCCCAAACATAAAAGGCGATAGAAGTGGAAACACGCTTTGTAGCAGTTTTTCGTCGGCTCTTGGTTCTTCTCGTTCGCCAACCAATGGCCCTGGACGCGCAATGAACAGTTGCTTGAAGCCGATACGCTTTAAGTTCTGCTCCATTTGACCTTTGCATTTGAGGTAAGGTGAATAGGAATCGACCGATGCTCCATAGCTTGATACGACCGCGACCCTTTGCACTCCCAAGAACTTCATCGATTGTGCGACTTGGCTGACAAGCTCAACATCTACCTTTCGTAATGCTTCTTTCGAGCCTGCCTTTTTCTTGGTGGTACCTAAGCAGATCACCCCTAAGTTGGGTGTGGTTTTGGTTTCGTCCCAACTGGTGACTTGCAGAGCACTGTGAATCAGCGTGTGGAGCTTTTCTGAGTGGAACTGTGGATCGAGCGCTCTTCGGGACAAAGCGTAAATGTGCTCTATTGCAGGCTCGTTGATAAGCAGGTTCATCACATGACGACCAATTAGCCCGGTAGCACCAGCCACTATGATTGATGTCTTATCTCCAGAAATGCTCATAACTATCCCTAACGTTTACGTAAGTCACTGTTTCAATTTAAACCTTCTTGATCAATGACGAAAATTTGTTCGCTTTTAATGTGAAGGCACGTGCAAATTAGATACGAGCGATTGGCATTAGCTATAGGAAAGTCGTGTTGTGGGAACAAAAAAGCCCGCGTATACGGGCTGAAAGAGATTTGGCAAAGAATGTTCGTAATAGATTTTCAAGTTAAGGGATTAACACCCGTCATAGAATTTATTGATTGTCAGATCGCCAATGTTGATGAGTTGGGTTTGATCTAATGTGTAAGACCTAGTGAATTGAACAAAACAGTTATAGCCCTTTAGCTCTCTAAATTGCCTTTCTCTGCCCGTGTAGACTATGAGGGTTGGGTTGAATTTTGGCCCATAGCTGAGCAACTGATAGTCATCAGTCTGCATCGCGTTTTTGATAATGTTTGAATCTAATGCAATAGCGCCCCATCGAATCCATTTATCTTGGTCCGGCAATTGCGCGAGCTTTTCATTCTCTAGACCTTCAATAGTTGCTTTGCCCATGACTACTTTATTGGTTGCGTTGAAGGCTCCAATGAACCCATCGAGAGTGGCTATGGTTGCATCAGACTTGATGTTCAAAAAGCGCGGTGCTGCTGCCACAGCGATAATGCCTAAAACAGCGATCACGGCGACTAACTCGATTAATGTAAAGCCTTTGTTCTTCATAAATCCCCTTAATGATTAATGGGGCGATACTAACAACTAGGGTTCGAGAGTAAATAAACTCTAGTCACTTATAAGCTTATGAAATGTAAGGCTAAGTTTACGGAGTGTGACAAGTGAGCCAATGCTTGGTTTTTGGGTGGCGGAATGGCTTTAAAATGAACTGATTGTCTAACTATTGAGATTTTAATGAGCCAATGAAATCTTGTGTTGATATGATTTAAAAACTCAAAACCCCAAAAATAACAAAGCCCGTTGGGCGACGGGCTTGTTACTTTCTTCGCAAATTTTAGGTGAAGGACAATGGGATTTTCCTTACCTTTTTGCTCGTTTTCTTGCTTGATTTATTTGGTTTTCTTTTGCTTGAGTTTGGAATCATCGTACCTCCTAAATCAATTTACTGAGCTTTACTTTTTTCAACCGGTTGTGTTGCTTGGTGTTGCATTTTGTAGCTAACAGTGTGGGTGTTCACTGTATGGGTACTTATCAATGGAGAGATTAACAAGTACTGTAGATAAAGCATAAAGGGTGCCAAAACGTAAGTTATTGATTCTTTGTTGTCATGGCTAACGAAGTACAATCTGTTAGTCTTTTTGATTCTCAAATTGAGAAAATGTCGGTTTAAACTGCTTAAATTAAGAACATCCTCTCCGCTTTAGTTGATATAACGATAGATACAGCCTCGCTTAACACGTAAACTAAATCGTAATCCCCATAGACCAAGGATGTGCTATGAACCTCAAGCTAGATACTCTCGCTCCTACTCAGATTTACCACCTGATGACGCAAACCGTTGTCCCTCGCCCTATCGCGTGGGCATTAACGGAATCTGCTGACCAAGAATACAATTTAGCGCCTTTCTCTTATTTCACGCCTGTTTCAAGTAACCCGCCACTGCTGATGTTATCGGTCGGGAAGAAGCCATCGGGAGAAATCAAAGACACCACTCGTAATGCCCATGAGACGGGTAAGCTAGTTATACATATTGCATCGTCGAGTTCAGCTGAAGTGATGACCGCGACTGCAGCTACTCTTGAGCATAATGAGTCAGAAGTAACCGCGAATAACATTGAATTAGTTGAATTTGAGGGTTTTTCCTTTCCGAGAGTGAAGCAGTGCGCTGTGGCTTTTGGTTGCACACTCTACGAGGTCAAAGAGGTGGGTGAAGTGCCACAAAGCCTTATCTTTGCGCAAATTGAGCAGGTGTATATAGCTGAAGAGGTGATCGATAAAGAGAGCGACCGCCTGAAGATAGATGCGCTCGCACTGGATCCTTTATCTCGACTAGGTGGTGGTGAATACGCCACGCTATCCAACGTGTTCTCTGTAACTCGTCCTAAGTAAGCGTTATTCAATTGAGCTTCAACCGGATAATAACGCTAAACCCCATTCTGTAATCTAAGTACCAATAATTTTATGTTAGATACCAAATACTCACAGCAAATCCAACACCGTATTGATCAAAAAACTAAGCCGCTTGGGGCATTGGGTTTACTCGAAAAAGTTGCCTTTCAATTAGCATTAATTCAGAGCCAAGGACAAGAGTCGGCGGTCGAACATATCGAATTGAACAAGCCGAGCATCATTATATTCGCAGGTGATCATGGCATCGCTGACGAAGGTGTGAGTATTGCGCCAAGTGCCGTCACGCAACAGATGGTCTTGAACTTCCTAAATGGTGGCGCGGCGATCAACTGTTTCTGTGCAGTGAACAACATCGACATTACGGTAGTCGACACGGGCATCCTATTGCCAGTTGAAGCTGATTCATCAATGCTAGTGTCACAACGTTTGGGTACACGAACCAATAACTTTGCCAACGAAGCCGCAATGAGTTTAGAAACGGTAGAACGTGGTATTGAACTGGGCGCGGAGCTTGTATCTAGAACCATTTCGAATGGCACGAACATTGTCATGTTCGGTGAGATGGGTATTGGCAACACCAGCAGCGCGTCTGCGATTTTAAGTGCGCTAGCAAACCGAACAGCGACAGAGTGTGTTGGTTTAGGAACCGGCATCAATAACGAACAACTCGCATGTAAAGTGGCGCTGGTTGAACAAGGTGTTGCGCGCTGTAAAGGGCTCGATCCTAAATCGATTTTAGCTCAAGTCGGTGGTTATGAGATCGTGCAAATGGTGGGTGCTTTCCTTGGTGCTTACCAAAACAGAACGCCAGTATTGGTCGATGGTTTTATTGTGTCAGTTGCGGCGTATGTTGCGACCTTGATTGAGCCTAACTGTCGCGATTACATGATCTTTGCGCATCGCTCTGAAGAGTCTGGACACAAAATTTTACTAGACCTGCTCAATGCTGAGCCATTGCTCGACCTTGGTTTAAGGCTAGGTGAGGGGACAGGCGCAGCACTGGCGATGCCAATCCTTCGAGCTGCGGCAGAGTTTTACAACAATATGGCGAGTTTTGAGAGCGCTGGAGTCACAGTTTAATGGGTGATACGCCAGAAAGATCGTTAAAAGATCGCGCAACTTATCAATGGGAATTGTTTTCGTTAGCTATGGGTTTCTTTTCTCGTTTGCCGATGCCAAATAATACGCCCTATTCAGAAGAGCGTATGAACCGCTCAGGTCGCTACTTCTCTACTGTTGGCTTACTACTCGGTGTGTTGTGCGGTGGGGTGTTTTTATTGCTTGATGCTGTACTACCAAGTGCCATTGCCATCTTTTTGATGATGAGTTTCAGCTTGATGCTCACCGGTGCTTTCCATGAAGACGGCTTGACCGATATGGCGGATGGCATTGGTGGTGGCATGACGCTCGAACGCCGTTTGACCATCATGAAAGATAGCCGAATTGGCACTTATGGCGCATCTGCGTTGATAATGGCGCAGCTTGGTAAGTGGGTGCTGTTGAATGAATTGGTCAGTATGGCCGGATTGTTCATGGTCATTGTAACGGGTTACACCTTTAGTCGTGCGATTGCGGCATCCCTTATTTACGACATGCCTTATGTCAGCGATTTGGATACTAGCAAGAGCAAGCCTCTCGCCAATAAGCAAACTAAGGGCGAACTTGTCTTTCTTATGCTGATTGGTTTGTTGCCGAGCTTGTGGTTTGGTTTGGCGTTTACGTGTGTATTGGCATTCGTCGCTTACGTGTTCAGGGTGGGATTCAAAAAGTGGCTCATCGCGCGAATCGGTGGCTTCACAGGCGACTGCTTGGGCGCTGCTCAACAGTTAATGGAACTACTGATTTACATCGTGTTTGCCGCGGGTTTTTATAACGGCTTTATGTAACGTATTCAGGGTATTATAGGCCATACATGACAACGAAAAATCAAGCGTATCAGAGTCATCGACATCTTGTTTTAGGTGGCGCACGCTCGGGTAAGTCGAGCTTTGCAGAACAACAAGCATTATGTGCGCTCGAAGCATGTTCAAATGGTCGTTTGCATTACATTGCGACCGCTACGTATCTGGACGATGAAATGCGTGAGCGAATCGCTCATCATAAAGATCGTCGTGGTGAAGAGTGGATAGAACATGAAGTACCTGTCGAATTAGCCGCTAAACTGCAGTCATTCAAGAAAGACGATGTGGTACTGATTGATTGTTTAACACTATGGCTCAATAACATCATTTTCGAACTGGGTGATAATGCAACTAATGCCCAGGTTGAGGCTGTGATTGAATCTTTGGTTGTAAGCGTAGAGCATAGCCCAGCACAGATCATCATGGTATCGAACGAGGTGGGGTTAGGGGTTGTTCCTCTAGGGAAAGTATCGCGCTTATTTGTTGATAATGCTGGTCGCATGAACCAAGCACTCGCTCGCGTTGTCGAATATGTCACTCTGATAGCCGCGGGATTGCCACTACACCTTAAGCCTTCAAATCACTCTATCAACGCCCAAGGCTAGGTTACTGATATGGTCAATGGAACCACTAAAAACATCTATTTGCTCAGACATGGCAAAGTGGAAGGGAAAGCTGCACTAAACGGTGTCTCTGACGTATTGGTCAATCCGGAGCTTCAACAACAGATTTGTGATGCTCTTGTACATCAGGATATAGCAGTTGACTCTGTCACTACTTCACCGTTGAAGCGCTGCAACGACTTAGCTAATTTGTATGCGGAGCGCATGTCTGTGCCTTTGTCTGTTGCTCCTGAATTTCAAGAAATGAACTTTGGCGAAGTGGATGGTATCGCATTTGATGAGCTTGAAGACAAGTGGGCAATGCTCGACACCTTTTGGCAAGACCCATCGAACCATAAGCTCAATGGTGCAGAAAGTTTACGGAGCTTCCACGAAAGAGTAACTCAAGCTTGGTCGCAACTTTTGAACGATCCAAGTGACAATCTATTGTTGGTTACTCATGGTGGCGTTATTCGTATGTTATTGGCGCATTGCCTTGATATTGATTGGAAAAATCCGAGTCTGTACTCAAAGTTGTCGATCGAGAATGCATCGATAACCCATATTCAAGTCACTCAGTTCGCGCAAAGCTTTATCAGTGTTAAAGCGATAGGGCTGCCTGTACTCTGAGTGCTAAAGCACAGTTATAACAAACAACTTATTAAACCTATAAATAGAAAAGATAGAAGTATAAGGCGGTATCCATAACCGCTGTACCAGATTGGTACTACTACCTACGTGAAAGGAATTTAGTCATGACAACACCTAGTTGGGATTTAAGCATTGCTTACCGCGGTCTTGATGATGCAAAAATTGAACAGGACATTGAACTGATTCAACAGTGTATTGAGCTGTTACACCTACATGTTGAAAAGCGCCACATCATTTTGGCGATGCAAAATGCCATCCAAACTTCAGAAACGGCTGGCACATTACTTAGTACTATCAATACCTTTGCTAATTGCCACGCGTCGGTGGATGCAACACACACAGAAGCAAAAGCGTTGCTTGGCCGTGTTGCAAAGCTGAACTCTGAAATGTCACAAGCGTTTAGTCCATATGAAGATACTTTGATTCACGCAGAGCCCGAGTTTATTGATGCTGTTTTAGAACACGAGAGCGCAGATGTTGCAGGCCAGCGCTTTGCGATTGAGAGCTCACGTAAATTAGCCAGCAGCCGACTCAGCGTTGCAGAAGAGCAGTTATTAGCAGCGATGAAAGTCGATGGTCGTGATGCATGGGGGCGTTTGTATGACAACCTAACCGGTTCTTTGAAACTATCGCTAAAACTTAATGGTGAAGAAGAAGCGCTTGGTTTCTCGCAAGCCGCGAGCTTACTTTATGGCAGTGAATTCGACAAACAAGAACCAGCATGGCGCGCTGTTCAGGGTGCCATGAAGACTCACCAAGAGTCATTTGCTTCGATCTTAAATGCGCTGGCAGGTTGGCGCCTGACTGAAAATAAAAAGCGTTCGAAAATCAGCGATGTACATTTCTTAGATCCTAGCTTGCATGGCAGCCGCATCGTGCCTGAAACATTAGACACTATGATGTCTGTCGCTAAAGCGAATCGCGAAGTAGGTCAGAAAGCGGGTCTACTAATGGCAAGAGTTCACGGCTTGGATGAGATGAAGCCCTGGAACCACTTAGCAGCGATGCCACCACTGGGTGACACTGAATCTAAGGTTTACCCTTTTGACGAAGCGATAGAGGTAATCAAAACCGCTTTTGCTGAAGTGAATCCAGAGATGGCTGAGTTTGTCGCTTTAATGGTTGAGAATGGTTGGATTGATGCCGCACCAGCAGCCAACAAACGTCTAGGCGCATATTGCACTAAGTTTGCGGCCACACGCACACCACTGGTGTTTATGACATGGAGTGGTAGCCGATCTGATTTAATGACATTGGCACACGAGCTTGGTCACGCGTTCCACAACTGGGTAATGAAAGATATGCCGTTGTGTAAGACACGTTACCCAATGACGCTTGCTGAAACCGCCTCTATTTTTGCTGAAAATATCGTGCGCGATTATTTACTTAAACAAGCACAAACACGTAATGAGAAACTTGAAATGCTATGGGAAGAACTCTCTTCTTCGTTAGCCTTGATGGTGAATATCCCAGTTCGTTTTGAGTTTGAAAAAGCGTTCTATGAGCAGCGTGAAAAAGGTGAACTGACGGCTAAACAACTGTGCGACTTGATGGAAAGCACTTGGAAAGAGTGGTACGGCGATGCAATGACTGAGGCCGAACCTTACTTCTGGGCGAGCAAGTTACACTTCAGTATTTCTCAAGTGAGTTTCTACAACTACCCATACCTATTTGGCTACCTGTTCAGTAAAGGCGTATACGCTCAACGTGATGCGAAGGGCGAACAGTTCTATGGCGACTATGTGTCTTTGTTGCGAGACACAGGCAGCATGATGGCGGAAGAAGTGGTTCAAAAACATCTTGGAATGGACCTGACTAAAGCCGATTTTTGGCAACAAAGTATCGACATGGTCAAAGTTCAAATCGATGAATTTGAAAGATTGCTCAATCAGGAAGATTAATTGATCTCAATCTGTTCATGGTAGGTCAGAGTCGTGTTAGCTTACGTGGCTCTTATCTTGCTGAACTAACCTGAAGTAACGAAAAGTCGCTTTAAATGAGAAAGTTATTTGGCACAGGCCTCGGTTTGTTAATAAGCAGGAAATATAAATATATGGGTAGTATTTGTGAGTGATAACGGAGTTTCTATTGATAAGTGCGATCCTAGCAACACAATTTCTATGTACAATTTATTAACATACGGCCGTGCAATTAAGGAGTAGCGCATGACGAAGACCCTATTTCGCCAATCATTTCTTTTTGACAGCCTAGATCTTGAGCAAGAAGTGTTTGCAGGACAGACCGTACTGAGTAACGGTGTTCAAATTAAGCTTCATCAACGTGGTGTATTGGAAGTCATTCCCGCGGATTACAATTCTGAAACCAAGAACATCATCTTTTCAAGCGGTGTACATGGCGATGAAACGTCACCAATGGAGCTGATTGATAAGCTCGTTGAAGATATTGAAACAGGCTTTCAGGCAGTGAACGCTAGATGCTTGTTTATCATAGCTCACCCAGAAGCAACCAACGCGCATACCCGTTTTCTTGATGTGAATATGAACCGTCTGTTTGATGACAAACAGTACGAAAGTAATCGAGAAGTGGATATTGCCCAGAACTTAAAGTTTCTGGTGACAGAGTTTTACAAAGAAACCAAGCCAGCAACTCGCTGGCACTTAGATCTACACTGTGCAATCCGTTTATCTAAGCATTATTCATTTGCAGTGAGCCCTAAGGTTCGCCATGAAGTACGAAGTAAAGAGTTATTCGACTTCATCAACAGTGCTCACGTTGAAGCCGTGTTACTGTCGAATGCACCAACCAGCACTTTCAGCTGGTACAGTGCTGAGAACTTCGAAGCGCAAGCTCTGACAATGGAACTTGGGCAAGTTGCGAGAATCGGTGAGAACCAACTGGATAAACTAACCGCTTTTGATTTGGCCATGCGTAATTTAATCGCGGAAGTAGAGCCAGAGCATCTGCCTAAGCCAACCATTACTTATCGCGTTAGCCGCACTATTGTTCGCTTACATGATGATTTCGACTTCATGTTCTCAGACTCTGTAGAGAACTTTACTGCCTTCAAGCACGGTGAAGTCTTTGGTCATGATGGTGACAAACCATTGATGGCGAAGAACGAAAACGAAGCGGTGGTGTTCCCTAATCGGAATGTTGCTATCGGTCAACGAGCAGCATTAATGGTGTGTGAAGTGGAAACGCGATTCGACCATGGTCAGTTGGTTTACGATTAATCAGTAGAAGCGCTGACGCTTCGTTGAATAACCGCTCAACTGGTTGAAATATCAAGGTTCACATTACGGTGTGAACCTTGAGTTTATTTGGGGATACAGGTAAGGTTACGCGAACAATTTCAAAGTAGCTTGATATGGATTTCCAACAACTTCTTCACCAAAAACAGCGTAAATGGACGCGAGCCATTTATCTGATGGCAGTACTGCTTATCGCGCTGAGTGCTATTTACCTAATGGTTGGCGATCTTTTCATTTCCCCTCTGGGCACCTTGTCCACATTAGAACAAAAACTACTGATTGATTTACGCTTACCTCGATTGCTAGCGGCTATTGCCATCGGGGCAGGGCTAGCTGTATCTGGCGCAAGCTTACAAGTCTTGTTAGGTAATGTATTAGCAGAGCCGGGTGTGCTCGGCATTTCTGGTGGTGCAAGCCTCGCCATGGTGATTGTGTTGTTCTTCTTGCCGTTTGCTCCTACCCCTGAACTTTTCATGGTCGCTGCGGTGTTAGGGTCACTCTGCTTCACAGTGATTCTGGTGAGCATGGTAAAAGCAATGCGGCTTACCACAACCAAGCTGCTGTTGGTGGGGGTAGCATTAGGTATTCTTTCTGGCGCGATGGTGACATGGGCATTCTATTTCAGTGATGACATGAGCCTTCGTCTGCTGATGTACTGGTTAATGGGCAGTTTAGGCGGCGTGACTTGGTATCAACATTCGCTGACATTAGTGATGATTCCCGTGATTATCTGGTTGTGTCTGCAAGGCAGCAAGCTCGACAAACTGATGATTGGTGAGACCCATGCGGC
This sequence comes from Vibrio sp. Isolate22, assembly GCF_022398115.1. Taxonomy (NCBI): domain Bacteria; kingdom Pseudomonadati; phylum Pseudomonadota; class Gammaproteobacteria; order Vibrionales; family Vibrionaceae; genus Vibrio; species Vibrio sp. Isolate22. The sequence continues at coordinate 33,105 of NZ_JAKEUW010000057.1, forward strand.
GCAACTCGGCGTGAATGTGCCTAAGTTACGTTGGCGCTTAATCTTCGCAGTATCCATTTTGGTAGGCTGTGCAGTGGCGTTGGGCGGTGTAATCAGCTTTGTTGGTTTGGTTGTGCCACACTTACTGCGTTTAGCAATTGGTACCGACAACAAATATTTACTGCCTCTGTCTGCCGTTGCGGGGGCTGCGCTGCTGGTGTTTGCCGATATTTGCGCACGAACTTTACTCGATTCTGCAGAATTACCTTTGGGTGTGATGACCACAAGTATCGGTGCGCCTATCTTCATTTGGATGTTAATTAAAAACCATGATTCAAATTAAGAGCCTGAGCGTCGGCGCTCGTTTATTACCACTATCATTTGAGCTCAAGCCGGGCCAAGTGACTCATGTTATTGGGCCTAATGGCAGTGGTAAGAGTACTTTGCTGGAAGCTATTTCGGGTATTGGTGATAGCTATAAAGGTGATATCAAGCTCGATGAGAAAGACCTATCTGACTTATCATTACAGGACCTATCATTGCACCGTGCGTACTTGTGTCAGAGTGCAAGACCGGCTTTCAACTTAGAAGTATTCCAATACCTAGCATTATCGCTACCAAGCTCGTCACAGGGGCTTGATACTGAAATCAACACAGCCTTGGAAGAGATAACTCAGATGCTCGACATTGCGGATAAGCTTCATCGCTCAATCCAAGCTTTGTCAGGTGGTGAGTGGCAGCGGGTTCGATTGGCGGGCATGTGTCTGCAAGTTTGGCCAACACTTAACCCATATGCGAAGTTACTGATATTAGATGAGCCAGCGGCACCGTTAGACATTGCGCAAGAGGCGTTACTCTATAAGCTCATTGAAAGAGTGGCGCAAAAGGGTATCGCCGTAATCATGGCAAACCACGATCTTAACCGCACCCTAAGACACGCCGACCAAGTGCTACTGCTCGACAAAGGCGTTTTACAAGCTTGTGGTACTGCGGGCGAAGTACTGACTCCAGAACAACTTGAGTCTGTATTCAACACTCAAGTGAAAAGTGTCTCAGTGGATGATCAAACTTACCTTATATTTGAGTAAGTGGATCTTTGAACAACCAACTGTCCAGAAACATTAAGTGTTCAAACATAAGGAGTTTGTGTGTTTCGATACATTCAACGACGTAGAATTAAAAAGGTGATTAAGCTTCTTTCAGCCAAGATGGTAAAGAGCTATGGAAGCCGTGATTTTTTCTCTATCGGACAAGTAGAAACCAGCTCTAAAGACCTGAGTAAGCGCCAACAACGCATTGCTTTGGCTCTGTTTGCTGATCCACAAGATCTCAATGCTGAATTGGCGACCGATATTCAATTACTACGAACAGATGTGTCGAATGACTTCTTCGCTGGCGAGGACTACAACGCACGCGATATTCTGAATCTTCTGGGAGGTAGTGGTTGGAAGGGCGGACGCATGGACGATGATATGTCGCATCGTATGGGCATGAATAGCCGTTACTAAAACCATATCACTCATTTCTCTCTTACTGTTCTCGTTAAAATCGTTATTTTGACGAGCAAGTCCTTGTCAAAAATTCTCCACTCTTTAAACCCTACCGATTAAATAAGGTTCATCGCGGCTTTCCGGGGAAAGCCGCTTTTATCTTCAAGAAGAAGTAGTCTGTATCTCGATACCCATACCCCATTCGCTTGATTAACTTTATTTTGTTGTTTATCCCTTCCAATGTGCAGGTGTTGAGCGGATAACTTGCCGATCCAATAATACCGTGAAGATAAGGCCTCAGTTTTCGTGCGAACTCTTTCAATGGCTTAATTCCACTTTCTTGCACTTGTGCCCACCATACCTCCCAGAGC